>NZ_NPDS01000008.1 GCF_002811925.1 Leptospira barantonii | reverse complement strand
TCCTCCGCGGCGCAAGATCCAAATTAATTACGTCACTCAACCGGTCAAACCCTTTTTAAAAAAATTGTCCAGATTATCTCCGTTTTTTATCTTTTTTAAAATGGGGATTTCGATCCAAAATTTCGGACTTTATACAAAATTCACGGAAGGCCGAATCGAGTTTTGAGTTCCATTCTTCTTTGAGAATAGGGTGATTATAAATAATAAAATGACAAATGATAATATTAGTAAAATAGAATATTCTTCTTTCGAGGTCGGTTTTTGTCGTTTGATGGAAACGCGATTCAAGGTGAGAAGGATTTTATGACCGAAGGTCGTTTTCGTTAAACGACAAAAAGTTTAGAAGTTTATGATATACGAAGTTGCTGGAGAATTGGATCGGAAAAGAGAAGTGCCTTTACCAACGAACCCTGAAACATTTTCAAGGTTCGTGGATGGGATGTGAAGAAAATCGAATTTAGGCGTTGATTCTAAAGTAAACCACGTCTCCGTCTTGAACGACGTATTCCTTGCCTTCGATTCTAAGTTTTCCTTCTTCCTTTACTTTGGCTTGGGTTCCGGTTCTGTCTAAGTCATCGTAACTCATGACCTCGGCTCGGATAAATCCTTTTTCGAAATCGGAATGGATTACCGCCGCGGCTTTCGGCCCGGTGCTTCCTACGAGAGTGGTCCAAGCGCGCACTTCCACTTCTCCGGCGGTAAAGAATGTGATGAGTCCCAACAATTTATATGCGGTTTTGATCATACGATCGAGTCCGCTTTCGGTTTCTCCGATTTCCTTAAGAAAGTCGAGTTGTTCGTTTCGATCCAGCCCGGAGATTTCCTCTTCGAAACGACCGCATAAAATTACGAGTTCGGCGTTTTCATCCTTCGCCATTTGACGAATTTGCTGAATCAGCGGAGTGTCTTTTTTTGCCGCGTCCTTGTCCGCAATGTTTGCGACATACATAACGGGTTTGAAAGTGATGAGCTGAAAGGATTTCGCGATCTTCTTTTCTTCGTCCTTTAGGTCCGCGAGTCTTGCGGGTTTTCCCGCTTTTAAAAGATCGAGAATCTTTTCAAGGACGACCGCAATTTCCTGAGCTTCTTTGTTTCCATTCTTCGCATTTTTGGCGACTCTCTGATATTGTTTATCAGCGCTATCCAAATCGGCGAAGATCAATTCCATGTTCACTACGGCCGCGTCGTCCACGGGATTTATTTTTCCATGAACGTGGGTTACGTTGTCGTCCTCGAAAGCGCGCACAACGTGACAAATCGCGTCCACTTCGCGGATATGAGAAAGAAATTTATTTCCAAGCCCTTCTCCCTGACTTGCGCCTTTTACGAGACCGGCGATATCGACGAATTCGATGATTGCAGGAACAACCTTTTGCGGTTTGGCGATTTCCGACAATCGATCCAATCTTGAATCGGGAACTTCCACGATTCCTTTGTTGGGTTCGATCGTGCAGAATGGATAATTTTCCATCTGTGCGCCCGCTTTGGTGAGCGCGTTAAAAATAGTGGATTTACCTACGTTGGGAAGGCCTACGATGCCGCAATTCAGACTCATGGAGTCCAGATTTTCCGGGGTCGGTCTATGCGAAAAGTAAAATCGTCATTCCAGTTCCCAGGATTTCCCGGAACCGTCGCTGTTGAGAGAAAAACTTTCCTGCTTCAGTCGAATCAATCGATTTCCCCGAAAGAAAAAATTCAAAACCGAAACTCCGTTCGGAATTCCGGGAGAAGCACAACCTGTGTAATAAATTCCCTCGTTGAATTTCAGATCCTGAGGCGAATTCAAAAGTCGGATCGCTGTCGTGTCTTCCGTTTTTCCGGAAAGAATTTGATTCCATTCTTCCGCAGTTTTGTCTCCGGCTAAGAATAGAATTCTTTCCTGCGTCCAAGAAAGTTCGATCGGATTCGTGATCGTAGAAAACCAAAATTTCAAAGTATCAAAACTCAATTCGAAAGAAGCACTCCCGATTGAAGTTGTGTTCGTTTTGGTCGTCTCTGATTTTGTGGGTTGATTTACATTCTCCGAAGAATTTTTTTCCGTAGAAGATTGTTTTACTTTTGGATCGGTTTCCGCAGTCGTCGGTTTCGTTTTTCTTGCGGATTTTGTTTTGGAAGAATTTTGTTTTTTCGACTTCTTTGACTTTGCGGTTTTCTTCGTTTCGGATTTTTCGGAGGCAGGTTGTTTGAGTTCGATTTTATCGGGAGAATTCGTTTCGGAAGTCTGACCTACTGCTACTCCGGGTTCGGGTTGCGGATTGAGCCGATTCAAAGTCGAATCGGATTTCGATTTATTTTTTCGTTTTTTCCCTTGAGAAGAAGACTTCGAAGACTTTCCCTTTTTACTGGACTTCTTTTGGGTTTGCGGTTTTGTGATTTCCTTTTTTTCAACCACAAAGGAAATCCAAGGAACACCATTTGCGGTTTGAGAAGATGGTAAATTCTCCAGTGCGGTTTGCGGAAAGATATATAAATCGTATCCGTTTTGCCCTGCGAGATTCAATTGTTCACTCGGAAGTTCGGAAGCAAATGAACCGTAACCTACCAAGAACGCAGTTCCGTTTTCTTGAACGCGTTTGTTTTTGAGTCTTTTGAAAAACAAAGAAGTCGATTTGTAAAAACGGGGTTTATCCGCTTTGGAAGAAGGTTCGCAAACAAGCACGACGCTTACCGGGCGGTCCCTGAGACCACCGGTTTCCGAAAATACATTCTGAAAACAGAATGTACTTAGAATCAAAAGAATTGTGAAGGTTTGTTTGCGGGTGAATCGAAACATCTCGGAATCGTTAAAGTCCCACGGATTTCAAAAGAGATTTTTCGAATTTTAGATAATTCTTTTCTTCCTTTTCCTGGAAGAGCGCGTAACGCGTTTTATAATCGGGATCTTCTCCTGCGAGGGAACTCTGCATTTCGGCGAGATGAGATTCTTCCTCTTTGAGAATCGCCTTTAAACTGACGGGGATTCGATTCTCTTCCAAAATACGATCGTATTCTTGATATAAAAAGTCAGCTCTTTCTTCGATAAGATGAGTTACATAAAGATAGGAAAGAAAGGATTGTTTTTTACCTTTGATTCCCGAGGCGTTTAGGTTTTTTAAAACCATTCCGTCCAGTCTTTGAAAGTATAAAAACGCTGGAAAACCGCAGTGAAGATTTTCGGATTGATAGTCCGGACAAGAACCCGGTGAAATTCTTTCACTCATTCTTTTGAAAAAATGCGCGTGTCTCGCTTCTTCCGACGCGTGTCGGAGAATCATTTCTCCCATTCCAAAACCGCTTTGGGTCGCGAGAATTTTTCGAGAACCGATATGTTCCAAAAAAGAAATCGTATTCAACCACTTGGAATGTTGAATCGGATCTTGGATGATTTTTTCGAGAAAAGAACGGATCGCTTCCGTGGATACGGGAGTTTTTGTCAAAGCTACGGTCATAAGCGTATCCTTCGGGACGCGGCGAAAAAATCATCGCTTTTTAAACTTTCAGTTGGATTTTATGTAGGAAAAGAATTTTGGAATTTTAAAAATCCGATCGCCCATGAACACAACCTTAACATCTCTCAAGCAGTACGGAAGTCTGATTAAATTCTCCCATACACTGTTCGCTCTCCCGTTTGCGGGAATCGCGTTTACACTCGCATTTTTAAAAACATACGGAAGATCGCCCTTGGATTGGATCGTTCTTTCGATTCTCATTTTAGTATCCATGGTTCTCGCGAGATCCGCGGCCATGGGTTTTAACCGAATCGTGGATACGGATATAGACGCGAAGAACAAACGAACTCAGGATCGAGAGATTCCGGCGGGGAAGATTTCAAAAAATTCAGCGATCTGGTTTGTGGTTTTATCCTCTCTCGGATTTTTTATCGTGAGTTGGTTCATCAATCCGATGGCTTTCGGACTTTCGTTTCCGACCTTGATCATTCTTTTGGGATACTCTCTTGCGAAACGTTTCACTTGGCTTTGTCATTTTATTTTAGGATTTTCAATCGGTCTTGCGCCGCTTGCGACTTGGGTTGCGATTCGGGAAGAGATCGTTCTCGAGCCCTTGCTCTGGACGATCGGGCTTGCGTTAAACTTGGCTGGATTCGATATTTTGTATGCGCTTCAAGATCAGGATTTCGATCGAAAGGAAGGATTGTATTCCGTTCCGGCAAAATTCGGAAGAAAGAATTCTCTAAACATCGCGATTGTGAGTCACGTTTTTTGTATCGGTTTTCTTTTTTATGCGGGAATCGTTTCCGGACTGGGTCCTGTGTTTCTGATATTTTTGGCGATCACCGCATATCTTCTGTTTCAAGAACATAAAATCGCAAGAGCTTCGGGGGAGAATTTTTTTCCGCCTAAGTTCTATCAGATTCATTCGTATATTTCTTTGGTTCTTTTCGGCGGTTTGTTGCTCGATCGACTTTTTTATCTCGTGGTTTTAGGTTAGAATGAAACTCGTTTTAGGAATGGCCGGAGCCAGCGGTTCCATTTACGCGGAACGGTTTATCAAAGCCTTATATACTTTGGAAGGAACGACGTTTTTTATCTGCAGTTCGGCTTCTCTCCGTGTTTTTCGAGAAGAAATGGAATGTAAGGTTTCTTCTCCACGGGAACTTTTGGATTTTATAGAAACCAAATATAAGATCCAAAATTCCAAGCATACATTCGAAATTCGTAATTTTGCGGACATCGGCGCGGACATCGCTTCGGGTTCGAACCCTTGGAATGCGATGGTCGTTCTTCCCTGTTCCATGAAAACGATCGCGTCGATTAACGCGGGTTTGACGGAGAATCTGATCGAAAGAGCCGCAGACGTGACCCTAAAGGAAAGAAGAACTCTGGTTCTTGTTCCGAGAGAAGCTCCTTACAACCGGATTCATCTCAAGAATATGCTGGAACTCCACGACGCGGGCGCTACGATTCTTCCGGCTTCTCCGGGATTTTATCAGATGCCGAAGACCTTGGAAGATTTGGGTGATTTTATCAGTGAAAGGGTTTTCAGGCTCTTGGGCATGGAGTTGGATCTATACCCAAGATGGACTCCTAAAATTTCGGAGGAATAAAACGAATTCGTTTTAACCGTTTTGTTAAGCGAAATACTCGATATCGTGGATCTTCTTTTTCAGAGTGGATGCGTCTTCGTAGTTTTCTTTGGAGATCGCGTTGAACTTCTGAAGATACAATCCGATCAATTCTTCTCCGGTTTGTCCCGGTAAGGACAAAGCCTTTTTGAAATTATCCAAATCGAACTCGGGGTGTTTCGTGGAAAAATTCTCCACAAGCTGATCCATCTTAATCAGCGAAGCTTCTCTTGCGATGCCGGTGGATCTTCTGATTTTTAAGGAAAGATTTGCAAGAGCGTCCAAGTATTCTCTTACACCGCTTTCTTCTTCCGGAAAACTAACCTGTCCTCCGCCTACTTCACGATTTTTACAGATCTCCACGTATTTGATGACTACGCTGTTGAACTGATCCATTCTTTCTTGGATATAATCGTTGGAAGCTTCTTTGGACGCGGGCATTTCGAAATCGCGGATTTTGATCACATCGTATTTCTCGATGTTTTCGGAAATGACCTTCTTCAATTCTTCATAACTTTCCAACGACACGGGTGGAAATGTTACGACGGGAAAATTTTCGCCGATTTTTAGAAAGCTGACCACTACGTTAGACGCGATGATCTTTCCTCCGGGGCTGAGAGGGTTTTCACCGAAGACGTTGCAATATACGATCAAATTGCCAGTAGGGTTTTTTTCGGATCCCTTTTCAAACTTCAAGGTTCACCTCCCGTCTCTATGTACAACAGACTCCAAAGCGCGTATTATTCCCACTTTTTTATTTCTTCATTTAAGTTATCGAATATACTTTTGTATGCTTGATACACGGGACCGTTTTTGTCTTTCAATACGACTGGTTTGCCGTCTTCACCCGCGTTCATGATATCCATTGTCAAAGGAATGCCACCAAGGAAACTTGCGTCGGATGATTCTGCTAACTTCTGCCCTCCACCCTTGCTAAATATGGCAGAAGCATGTCCGCACTTCGGACAAATGAATTCGCTCATGTTCTCCACAATCCCGAGGATCGGAACTTTCACTTGAGAAAACATTGCAGATGCGCGTGTCGCGTCTAAGAGAGCTACGGATTGTGGAGTGGTTACGATGACCGCTCCGTTTAAATCGATCAACTGCGCGAGGGAAAGTTGCACGTCACCGGTTCCGGGAGGAAGATCGATAAAAAGATAATCGAGTTCATCCCATACGATATCGTATAAAAATTGTTCGACCGCTTTGCCGAGCATCGGTCCTCTCCAGACCACGGGTTGTTTTTCATCGATTAAGAATGAGAATGAAATCAGTTTGAGTCCGTCTTTTTCCAAAGGATAAATCTTATCCTCTTCCGCTTTGAGAGCGACTCTTCCGTTGACTCCGAACATTTTACCGACCGAAGGTCCGTAGATATCCGCGTCTAAGATTCCTACTTTGTAACCGAGGGAAGCCGCCATGGCCGCGAGATTTACGGTAACGGTGGATTTACCGACGCCACCTTTTCCGGAACCGATCGCGATCACGTTTTTTACACCCGGAATTTTATTGGAATCGTCGAGAACCAACTTCGGATCGACTTCGAATTTGATCTTAACCTTTCCGACTCCTTCGAGTTTGGTCAGGGTCTGACGAATCTGTGCTTCGAGTCCGATTTGAATTCTTCTATCTTGACTCGGTGTTTTGAGGAGAATATTCGTTTCTCCTTCTTGAATGTCCAAAGAACCGACCATGCCGAGGGAAACGATATCCTTTTTGAGTTCGGGGTGTTTGATCTTTGTGAGTTCTCTTTGAATTTTGACTGCTTCGATTGTTGCCATTCTATTCCTTTTCCGAGTAGGAAACCAGTGGAGCTTCCGTAAATTTAGACTGTTCCGTATTGTAAGTGTATCTTTGAATTTTGACGTCGCGTTTTTGAATTTCCAAGGTATGAAATCCGCATTCGTGACGGTGATCCGAGAGTCTTGTGCTGGACGCCGAATTCACGACGTAATAAGGCAATTCTTCCCCGGGTTGTTTTACCCAGTTCGTATGCACATGACCGTGTAGATAAGCGAGAGGCGGTTTCTCCTTTAAGAGAGAAGCCACCTCTTCTCGGTTTAGAAGTTTATGATGTACTGTTTCCTGTCTGTCCGCGGGGTTCCAAATCGGATGATGACATACCAAAACGTACTCGTTGATTTTTTTCTCAGCGAGAATCTTTTTCGTCTGCGCCACAACTTCCGGTTGAATTCTTCCATACGCGTCGAGAATCGAAAGAGGAATGCTGGAATCCCAACCGACGAAATGAAGATCGCCGATTTTTTTGATTCGAATGTAATGCGCGTTATGCGAAATGGATTCGCCGGAAAGATCCGAAAAGTATCTTTCGTAAAATGCGTTTTCGCCAACGGACCGTTTCATGTAACGATCGTGATTGCCCGGAATGTAAAAAACCTTTTCGCGAGGCAGTTCGCTTAACAATTTTCCCGCGGTTCTAAATTCTTCCTCGTGCGATACGTTTGTGATGTCGCCGGATACTACGATCGCGTCCGGATTCGTTTTTCGGATAAATTCGAGAATTGAATTCCAAACTTCTTTCGGATATTTTTTCTTTCTTCTCAGATTGTAGTTTAAATACCCGACGAACATCTTTCCTTGGAGTTGAAAGAAGGGCACGGGAGTCGGAAAGTGTAAGTCTGAAAGGTGAACGATCTTCATTCGGATTCGAAAAGTTCTAAAATTCCAAGCACGTCACCCTTGCGAACGATAGATCCCTTCTCTTTTATAATTTGCGTTAGTTTTCCTTTGACAGGAGACTCCATCGGGAAGCAAGCCTTGTCGGTTACGAGTTCTAAAACTTCCTGACCGGGCTCTATGGCATCACCTAACTTCGAATTCCAGTGAACAAGTTCGATCTTGTCGGTATCTCCGAGGTCCGGTGTGATTAATTCAAAAATAGCGGATTTTGGTTCCATGATTTAAAACAAACTTGCGTAAAAGACTTTGCGCATCAATGATACCTAAAAAACTCGGTGGGGATATATGGCAAACCAGAAAACGGCGCTGAAAGGTAGCGAGATTCTGAAAAATATCGAGGCTTTAAAGAAGAAGAATTTCTTTCACCTTGAACTCAAAGGTCTTACAAAACCCACTCGCGATATCTTATCCGAACTCGTTAACGGAATCCTCGATGAAATCGGAGCGAACCCTTTAGCGGGCTTTCATCTCTTTAGCGGTCTTATGGAGGCCCTACTCAACGCGATCAAGGCGAACATTCGCCACATCATCTTCAGAGACGAACTTTTAAAAAAATTAGCCGAGGGAGAATCCAGTCATCAAGACGCGGAAGAACTTTTGGAAATCATCATGGAAACCTCTCTTCTTAGGGATGCGATGCATCGTTATATCGTTCCTGATAAGGTGAAAAAACAAGTGCAGAGCGTTTTATCCTTAGAGGATAAGATCAGAACGAAGAAGAAGGTTCTTACTGCAAGCGAGCAAGTCTTTCTGAGCGATGTTCGCGCGAAAATCAAGAAATACAATATGAATATTTCTTTGAAGATTCGGATCACTTCGGAAGAACTCAGTTTTCGGATTCGAAACGATTCTCCGATCCATCACTTGGATTTTCAAAGAATTCAGGATTCTCGAATCAAACACAAGGAACTCTACGATCAAGGCAATTCGGCCGATTTTTTCCGTCCAGAATTCTTGAACGAAAAGGAAAGCGCCGGCTTTGGAATCGCGATGATCGACGAAGGATTTTATTCCATCGGTTTGAATCCGTTAGATCTTCTTACGATTACTTCTGGCGCGAGAACCACGACCGTATATATGAAGTATCCGATCTCCGGTTTGAAAATGGATTTTTGAGTAGGATTGGAAATTTAGATTTTCTTAATTTTCGTTTCGATTTGTTAAGCGACTGTTGAAAGTCGCTTAACAAATTTACAGATTCTTCAATACAAATCGAACATCAATTCGGGTTATGTATGTCTGTGTTCGATTTTCGATCGTCGTTTTTTATTTAGGATCGATGCGATAGATCTTACCGCTTCCGAAATCGCTTAAATAAACTTTCCCAGCCGCGTCCTTTCCGAAAGATGAAATGAGGACGGGCCATTTGCCGAGAGTGTAAACTTTTTTGGCGGGTTGTCCGGAAACTTCGGGAAGTTCCAGGGCCCAGATTCTTCCGGAAACAAAATCCGCAAAAACGTATTTTCCGTTTAAATCGGAGATCGCCTTATTCGAATAAACATATCCACCCGTAATCGATTGACCTTCTTCTCTTCCGTATTCGTAAATCGGATCGGTCAAACCATCTTGAGCACAATTCTGCTTCGGTTCGAAACAATGTGATGCTTCCTTAATATTCCAACCGTAGTTTTTTCCGCGTTCTACGATGCTCACCTCTTCCCAGAGATCCTGTCCTACGTCGGCTACGATCAATCTTCCTTGAGGATCAAAGCTGTATCTCCACGGATTTCTAAAACCGTATGCGAATGTTTCGGGAGCGCAACAAGAGTCGTTTACAAAAGGATTGTCCTTAGGAACCGAATATCCTTTTCCGCTTTCGGAAGAATTCACGTCGATACGAAGCATACTTCCGAGTAATGTTTTCGGATTTTGTCCGTTCTTTTTAGGATCGTCCTTCCAACCGCCGTCGCCCCAACCCACATACAGATAACCGTCCGGTCCGAACGCAAGTTGTCCCGCGTTGTGATTCGGATACGGTTGAACCACTTCCATGATGATTCTTTCGGAAGCGATTTTGGATTTGTCCAATTCTTTCGGAGAAGACGCGACCCATTCGCTGACGCGGCTTGTGTCCTTTCCGTTTACCTTAAGAACGTAATTGAGATAGAGTTTTCCATTCTTTGCAAAGTCCGGATGAAACGCTAGACCGAGAAGACCTTGTTCCGCTTCGGAAAGAACATTCAAAGTCAATAATATTCCACTTTCGTTTTTACGAACCTTTCCCCAACGCAAAGTTCCCATTTGTTCCGTGACGAGAAAAGTTTCGTTTTCTCCGGGAGGGAATTGAATGTCCGTTGGCTGTTTGAAACCCGCGGAAACTTCTTTGAGGGAAATGATTATTTTTTCCTTGGTCGCGTCTTTTCCCGAATAGTTCGGTTGCAGAAGGTTCGGATCACCTTCCGACTTATACTTGTCGGGTGCGCCTAAAACTTCCACCAAGGTTTTTTGGATCCATTCACAACCGCTTAGAAAAACAAGCGATGCAAACAGCACGAGATAAACTGAAATTTTTTTCCAATCTACTCGCAAAGGAAACGTAACGTTTGAAATTTGTAATGGAGATTGCATGGACCTATATGCCTCTCTTTTTCAAAAGAGGTCAAATAGAATCCGCGTTCTTTTTTTAAAGAATATACTGACTCAGATCCTTATCCTGAATCACACCCTGCAATCTATCGTTGACGTATTTACCGTCGATTTTAACTTTTCTTTGATTTTCAGGAAGATCCGGGCCCTCGAAACTCACTTCTTCGAGAAGACGTTCCAAAATCGTGTTGAGTCTTCGTGCACCGATGTTCTCGTGTTTTTCGTTCATGTCGTATGCGATTCTTGCGATTTCTTGAATTCCATCGGAGGAAAATTCCAACTGAATTCCGTCAGTAGAAAGAAGCGCTTCGTATTGTCTTGTAAGCGAAGAACGGGGCGCCGTGAGAATTTTTTCAAAGTCATCTCTGGAAAGTTTTTCCAGTTCCACTCGGATCGGAAATCTTCCCTGCAATTCGGGAATCAAATCGGAAGGTTTTGTCATGTGAAACGCACCAGCCGCGATAAAAAGAATATGATCCGTTTTGACCGGACCGATCTTTGTGTTTACGGTCGCGCCTTCCACGATGGGAAGAAGGTCTCTTTGAACCCCTTCTCTCGAAACGTCGGCCCCGCTTTTTCCTTCTCTTCCCGCGATCTTATCGATTTCATCTAAAAAGATAATTCCCATCTCTTCCACTCTTCGAAGCGCTTCTCTTTGCACCTTATCCGGATCTAAAAGTTTTTCTGCTTCGGATTCTTCCAAGGCCTTGAGCGCTTCGGGAATTTTGAGTTTTCTTTTTTTATTCTTCTTCGGAAGCATATCTCCCAAAACGTTTTGCAGTTGATTGTCGAGATCGTCCAAGTTGCCCGCTCCGAAAACCTGAAGCATAGGAATCTGAGACGCGCTTGGATTCGGAAGATCGAGTTCCACTTCTTGATCGTCCAGTTTTCCGGTTTTTAATTTCTTTCTCATAAACTCTCTGGTTTCGAGAAAATGAGTTTTTCTTTCTTCCTCGTCGTTTAACGGAGAAGCGGTCGCAAAACCCGTGATTTGTCCGGAGCCGTGTTTGTTTTCACCGGGAAACGGAAGAAGAATGTCGAGCAGAGCCTCTTCCGCTTTTTGTTTTGCGGTTTCTTCCACCTTGGTTCTGAATTCCTGTTTGACCAAGTTCATCGAGATTACGGCGAGATCTCGAATCATCGATTCCACATCTCTTCCGACATAGCCGACCTCTGTGTACTTGGTTGCTTCCACTTTGAGGAAGGGCGCTCCGCAGAGTTTGGAAAGTCTTCTTGCGATTTCGGTTTTACCGACGCCGGTGGGTCCGATCATGATGATGTTCTTCGGATAAATTTCCTCTCTCATTTCAGGATCCAGTTTTTTCCGTCTGGTTCTGTTTCTGAGAGCGATGGCGACCGCTTTCTTCGCGTTCTTTTGGCCGATTATATGTTCGTCCAACTTGGTTACGATTTCCCGAGGAGAAAGTTCCTCTTCGGCGGACGATATGAGGTCCTGGTCTTTTGGATGATCTGTCATAACTGTATCTTTAAAGAATTTCTTCTATCGTGATATGATCGTTCGTATAAATACAAATGTCCGCCGCGATTTTCATCGAGGATTCTACGATTTCCTTTGCGGAAAGATTCGTATGATTGTAAAGAGCTTGAGCGGCGGCTAACGCGTAGTTTCCGCCGGAACCGATCGCGATGACTCCTTCGTCCGGAGAAATCACGTCGCCCGTTCCCGAGATCAAAAAAGATTCTTCCTTGTCCGCGACGATCAGCAACGCTTCGAGTCTTCGAAGCATTCTGTCCGTTCTCCATTCTCTTGCGAGTTCCACCGCGCTTCTGGAAAGACTTCCTCCGAATTCCTGAACCTTCTTTTCGAAAAGTTCGAACAGAGTAAACGCGTCCGCGGCTGAACCCGCAAAACCGGAAAGAATTTTACCGTCGTAGAGCCTTCTGATTTTTTTCGCGGTGTTTTTCATGACGGTGTTCCCCATGGAAACTTGTCCGTCTCCTCCGATGGCTACTTTTCCGTTTTTGCGTACACAAAGAATGGTGGTGGAACGAATTTTATTTTCTGGCATGGGGATGGGCCCTTCTATAAACCTCTTTGATTTTTTCCTTACTCACGCTCAAATAAATTTGAGTTGTTGAAAGGGAGGAATGTCCGAGCAATTCCTGCACCGCTCTGATATCCGCACCCGCATCAAGAAGATCGGTCGCAAAGGTATGTCTGAATTTATGGGGTGTGATCGTTTTCTCCCAACCCATTTTTTTTCTTCTTTCATTCAAAATATAACGTACGCCTCGGGTCGTCAGTTTCTTTCCTTTTTGATTCAGAAAAATTTCCTCGGTCTCCGGGAAAAAACCGTTTCTATAATCCAAATATTTTTGAAGAGAATCGACCGCTTCCTTACCGAAGTATACGAATCTTTCCTTTTGACCTTTTCCGAGAACTTTGAGAATCGTTAGATCCTTGGAAAGCGCCGAAAGTTTCGCGTTTACAAGCTCGAAAACGCGAAGCCCCGAAGAATATAAAACTTCGATCATGGCCCTGTCTCGAATGTCCAAAACTTCGGAGGTTCTTTCCGCTTCGAATTCTAAAATTTCTTCGGTTTCGCTGATTCTAAAATTTTTAGGAATTTCCCTTCTTACCTTGGGAAAGCTGATCTGCATCGCCGGATTGGAAACGATCAAATCCTCTCTGAGAAGAACCTTATAGAAAGTTCTGAGCGAGGATAATTTTCTACTTTGAGATCTTCGATCGAGTCCGTGTTGTTTTGCGAGATATGCGAAATAAGAACGTATGTCTACGGGTTCGATCTGAAGAATATCGAGTTGTTCCTTTTGACAAAAGTCGAAGAAGAATTTCAGATCGATGCTGTATGCGTTTAAGGTATTCTGCGAATAATTCTTTTCGATTCTTAAGTATGTGATGAATTTCTCAGCCGCCTCGTTTTGCGACGCGGATGCGAATTGCGGAAGTCGGAAAGGATAATCGCCCAATTGAATACTCCGTATGATAATTTCGGCAGAACGAACGCCTTTGAAACGCCCGATTCTTCCTCCTAATTATCGGAGAGTTTCTGAAATCCGTTTTTCCTTTCTCGGATCCAATCGGAGATTTTTTGCAAAGACGACTTGACCAGCTCGGGAATTTTTTCTCGTTCCTCGGGACGAAAATTGGAGAGTACATAATCAGGAACTTCCGATGCTGTCGAAGGTTTTCCGACTCCGAATCGCAAACGGAAGAATGTATTGGTTCCGAGTTTTTCGACGATATTTCTGAGGCCGTTGTGCCCCGCGTGTCCACCGCCGCCTTTGAGTTTCAATTTTCCGAATTCAAAGTCGATTTCGTCGTGGATGACCAGAATGTTTTCGGGAGGAATTCCGTTCTTCTTTGCGATTTCCGCGACGGCCTTTCCGGAAAGATTCATAAACTCGAGAGGTTTCAGATAAAGAATTGTGATTCCGTCCTCGTCCGTTCTTGCAAAAGAATATTTCGAGTTCGTTTGATAGATTCCTCCCGAAGAAGAATCTAAAAATGCGTCGAGAATCACAAAACCGATGTTATGCCGGTTGTGAACGTATTTCTGGCCGGGATTTCCGATTCCTACCAATAAAAGTTTTAGGTTTGCCATGGTTGAAGGATCTGATTCAGCATTTTTTCCGTTGCGTGAACGGCCGCAATCGTTTGATCCGGGTGAACTCCCATCGTTTTGAATGTCTGATCCTCTTCCAAATCGGAAGATCTGTTCCAGGTAATCATGGTTTCCACGAGCGCGTCCGTTTTTCCACCGGGAGGAATTCTTACTTCGTAGTCCATCAGTTTCGGAATGCTGATTCCCAAACGGTTCGTGATTTTGGTAAGCGCATTCATAAACGCGTCGTATCCGCCGTCTCCTTCCGAAATTTCCTTATGAACCTTTCCTTGGTATTCGATTTCAATCTGCGCGTGCGGTCTGATTCCGATGCCGGAATGTATATTACAAGATTTGATTGTAAAAACCTTTTCTCCGGTTCTGCCTGAAACGTCGGCGATGATAAACGGAAGATCTTCCGGTGTTACGAGTTTGTTCTGATCTCCGAGTTCAATAACGCGTTCGAGTACTTTTTGAAGTACTACGTCGCTCAACACCATTCCGAGTTGTTTTACGTTTTCGGAAATGCTCGCCTTGCCCGCGAGTTTGCCTAACGCGTAACTTCTTTTTCTTCCGAAACGTTCGGGAAGAATCGGGTTTGCGTATAGATTTCCTTTTTTATCCCCGTCTGCGTGAACGCCCGCGGTTTGTGTGAACACGTCTTCTCCTACGATCGGTCTGTTTGCGGAGATTCTTTTTCCGCTGAATACTTCCACGAGTCGACTCGCTTCGGTGATTGATAATTCGTTTAGGTTTGTCTTCGCTCCGGACTTATCGTGGATCGCGGTGATCAGAGCTTCGAGAGGCGTATTTCCCGCTCTTTCTCCGAGACCGTTCATGGATGCGTGAAGTCCTTTAACCCCCGCGCGGATCGCTTGGAGGCTGTTCGCCACGGAAAGATCGTAGTCGTTGTGTCCGTGAAATTCGAAATGAAGATTCGTATATTTTTGAACGAGTGCATCCACACCTTGAAACGTTTCTTCGGGGGAAAGAACACCTAACGTGTCTGGAAGAAAAATTCGCTCGATATGTTCTTTGCTCAGATGTTCCACAAGCGACATCACATAGTCCGGGCTGTTTCGAAAACCGTTCGACCAATCTTCGAGATATACGTTGACTCGAAGTCCGTTTTTGATCGCATATTCGATGACAAAGGAAACGTCCGTGAAAAATTCTTTCGGAGTTTTGTTTAACTGTTTTTCAAGATGATGTAGCGAGCCCTTGGTGAGAAGATTCAAAACTTTCGCCCCGCTGTCCCGGATCCAATCCACGGTTTTGTTTCCGTCCACAAATCCGAGGAGTTCGATTCGATCGGTGAGTTTTTCGGATTCGGCCCATTCTATAATTTTTTGAACGGTCTCGAATTCTCCCTTGGAAACTCGGGCGGAAGCGATTTCCACTCGGTCTACATTGAGTTTTTGTAATAAGAATTTTGCAATATTCAGTTTTTCGGAAGTGGAAAAGCTAACTCCTCTGGTTTGCTCTCCGTCTCTCAGGGTTACGTCTAAAATTTCCAATCTAGTTTCTGTTTTTGTCATCTGAGATACCTTTTGAGAGTTTCCTTATCGGGACCTAGTATTTCGACCAAGGTGGAACCCGGGTTAGAAATTCCGTACGTCGAATAGTCGATCTCTTTTAGAAAATCGTGGGATCGGATCGTGTCCATCGCCAATTTTTTGAGGATTCCTTCCCCAATTCCATGAACGATTTCGATCAGAGTTTCTCCTGCTAAAAAAGCTTCCTGGATTTCCCGATCGAGTTTCTGCTGGGCTTCTTCGAAGCGTAGCTTTCGGATGTAGATCGTTTTCGCACCCGAATATCCTGATTTGACGGAATTTTTTTTCATCGATCCGGGACTCTCTTCTACGTACCAGTGTTTTTTTGTTCGGGAGTACAGAAAACAAAGAATTTCATTTTTTATGCTTTCACTCTCTGAGCGATTCGGTACAATTTTCAATCCATCCATCCTATCATAAAGAGGCAGGTTCTAAAACCTTGAGCGAACAACCAGAATCCAAAACGGAAACGGCAAAGTTAGTGGATAAAAAACGGATCGCGATCTGCGGGGGAACCCTCGGACGCGAAAACCGGTATTACGTTCGGGGTCAGGTTGTGGACGCGGGAATCACGGAGGAGATGCGCGACGATTCTCGCTGGGATTTGATGAACGGTCTTTTTGAAGGACAGGAAAAGGAAATCACTCCGTTTTTGGATTACGGTTTAGAACCGGTTCGAAAACCCATTTTGGTCGCCGAGATCTGGGACGAATCGGACAACCTGGTTCACCAATCTCCCGAAATCAAAGGGGATGACGGCGGATTTTTCTTTCATGAATTCACAAAACCGCTTAACCCTGGAAAGTATACGTTTCGAATTCACTTTAGAAGATTGGATTCGTACAGACAGTTCACAAAGGACATCGCTTATCTCAATCAAAAAGGAAAGAGCGAAATTTCGGGTCAATCCCTGATCGGAAAGGGTAAGCTCCGAATTCTTCCCGAAACATTCGACGGTTACGTCACTACTTCGGACATAGATCAAACGTATTTGGCGACCGACATTCATTCGAACAAAGGAAAACTTTCCACGTTATTCGAAACACCTCAGCAAAAACTTCCGCTTCCGGGTATGCCCGCATTGTATCGGGAAATTCGAAACGCGACCGAAGATTCTCCCTTATGTTTTATCTCCGCAAGTCCTCATTTTTTTAGAAGAACCCTTTTGACCACGATTCGAAGTCATTCCATCGTTACGGAATCTCTGCATCTCAAATATCTGGAAGGAACAATCAAAGGGATCGTTGAAAAATTTTGGGATTCGGTGACACATCCTACCAAGTTTATCACCGACGGGATTTTGGGTTCCGTGGAAAGAATCCGCAAATTCGCGGGGGCTTCCTTTCAAAGTTTGTTCGATCAGATGAGTTATAAACTTACGATTCTTCTACGGGATCGTTTGTATCTTCCCACGAACGCAAAGGAAATTCTGATCGGAGACAACACGGAAAGCGATTATCTCATCTTCATTCTGTATCAATACATTCTCTGTGGAAAAATTCAGGGCAAAGAACTCGAAGAATATTTGTATCGTTTGAACTTTTTGGGGAGAGACGCGATCACGAGGGACGCCGCTAAAACGATTCAGGAACTCGGAGATGAAAATCGCAAGATTCACGGAGATGTGAATTCGGTTTCTTTAGTTCTGATCAATAAAACGACTCAAGGACCGGACGAAGAAGAAATGCACTGGAACGTTCAGAGCGCGCTTCCCGCAGGAATCGATCCTTTTAAAGAAAAAGAGATTCATTCCTACATTCTTACCGAGGGGGCTCCGGGTTTTGCGGTAGTACTTCAAGACAATGGAATATTAGATACTTCTGCAGTGTTTCGAATTGTGGCTGAAATGGCCGGAGAATGGATGGAAGGAAAAGTGATTGATCCTCCCGCGCTTATGGAATGGATTCGCAATCTGACTCTTCCCGGAGACTATCAGGATGAAAAGGATCTGATCTTGGAAGGACTCAAAAGGGCCCTGGAAAAGGAAGAGATTTCGTAAAATCTAATTTAGAATTTTAGAATGTTCCAAAGTTTCGTTCTGTCGGTGCGGTTTTTCGTCTTAACGAAACAATCGTTTATCTGGAATTCGCTTCTTTGGCCGCTTTTTGTCTTCGATGCCAAAAGAACAGAATCGCGAGGATCGCGATGAGAGTTATGATGATTCTATTATAAATTTCTAAAAAACCTAAGACGTCTTCCCAATGCGAACCGAGATAAAAACCGGAACCGATTAAAATTCCGCACCAAAGGATTACGGCGCCGGTAAACACTCCGAAAAAAAGAATCGGATTCATCTTTACCATTCCCGCGACGATCGAAACAAAAAAACGAATTCCTGCGGAGAATCTGCTAAACAAAACGACTACGATCGAATTTCTTCGAAACCAGGATAACGTCTTGTCGATCGATTCTTCGTCGTAGAGTGAATCTTTAAACGGAAATTCCCGCTTTCGAATCCATTGTAGAAAAACTTCTCCGAAACGATACATGATCCAGGCGCCGAATAAGTTTCCCGCCAAGGTGCTCGTGACAAGCTCCACCCAACCGAAAGAATGTAGATTTCTCGCGACCAGAAAACCGCCGAACACGGTGATCGTATCGCCGGGCCAAGGTGGAAAAACGTTTTCCGCAAAATTCGAAAAGGCGAAAAAGAGCCAGAGAAAAATCGGGTCCGTTTCCGAAAGACGGTTGAGAATTTGGATCAGCGTTTCCTGAAAAGTCATGAAGTATGAATAAAAGAATTGTCAGTGATCGACCATAGGGTTCAAGTAAAAAAAGTGAACCCTACTCGTTTCCATTCTTTGCACCGTTCGACCCTCGGCTTGGCCGTTTCTTTCCTGTTTTGTTGTTTCACCGCATCCACGTTCGGCGACACACCGAATTCAAAAAAAACGGAACTGTATCGTTACAATAAACTCACCTTACAAAACAATCCGGTTCGAAACCCGAGATCACTTCCGATCGAATTCGTTCCCGAAGGTTCCGATCTGATTTATTCCACCGAACTCAAATCGGAGCGCGGATATTTCGATACGAAGGAATCCTTTCTTCTTTTTACGCACGTATTCAAAAAGAAGCAGATGGAAGTGTATTACGCTTCCATCTTTAAGTCGCTTTATTGGAAGGTTTTGCAGGAAGAAATTACGGACGCAAGAACCGTGATTATGGCCGAAAGCCAAAACAAAAAAGTGGTCACGATTCAAATCGAAGCCGTGGATCACGGAAGCAGAATCAAACTCTTTTACAAAAAATCGGGAAGTTAGAAAGAATATGCTCGAGCCCTCCCATCACGTAAGTCCCGAACCCGGAAAATATACGTTTCTGATTTTTTTCTCGATCCTGTTTGTATTTGCGATCGGAGTTTTTTTTCTCGTATTTCGGCCTTATCTTTATTCTTCTCTGATGGCCTTGATTTTATATCTCGCGACCCGAAGACAACATAAACTTTTGAAAGGATATCTGGGAGAGAAGTTTCAATGGCTCGTTCCTTGGGTCATGATCACTCTCGTATCGATGATCGTTTTGATTCCTTCGTACTTCGTGATCCGCACGTTGATCGGGGAAACCCTTTCCATTCTTTTTAAATTGAGAATTTCGTTAAGCGAAGACAAGGTCATCGAAACCCTGATGAACTTTGCGATGCTCACAGACTTCATCACCGACAACGAATTCTTTTGGGTCAAGGTTCCGGAGATCTATGGAGAATTTGCCGAGAACTACGTGGACATTCTGAACTTGGACAGCATTTACGGAATTTTGAGCAACGCTTCCTCGTTTATCTTGGGAAACATAGAATTGCCTACCGGGATCTTGATGAATTTGTTTTTTGCGCTTCTCGTTTTATTCTTTCTCTATCAAGACGGCAAAAAAGTGGAACGATTCATTTTGGACAATCTTCCCTTTTCCAGACAACTCGAGGAACAAGTCGGAAGAAAAGTTACGTCCGCGGTGCAAACCGTAATTCGCGGAAACCTCATCATTTCGATTCTACAAGGAACCGCGATTTATATTCTCCTATTGATCGCGGGAATTTCGAGTCCGTTTTTGTACGCGAGTTTAGCCGCTTTCTTTTCGATCATTCCGGTTGTCGGAACATCCGTGGTTTGGCTTCCGATCGGTCTTTACATTCTATTTTTGGAAAACAATCCGATGATGGCCGTTTTTTTTATGGGAAGCGGACTTTTCTTTTATCTCGCACTGGAGAATTTTGTAAAACCGAGAATGCTTGATAAAAAACTGCAGGTGCATCCGCTTCTGATTTTTCTTTCTCTCATCGGAGGAATCAAAGAATTCGGAATCATGGGGCTCGTGGTCGGACCCGTCGCGGTCACGTTAGTCGTCATTCTATGGGATTTTTGGAAACTCTACCGTAGAGAACTCATCTTGAGCAAGGGACATCGTTAGACATTGGAAGATTCCAAACCTCTTTCCGTTTCGGAAGTTACGAGGATTCTCAAAAACATCATCACCGGATCCAAGGATTTAAAGAATATTTGGGTTCGGGGAGAAATTTCCAATTACAGCAAACCGAGTTCCGGTCATATCTACTTTTCCTTAAAAGACTCGGGATCGTTGATCCGTTGCACTTTTTTCAACTATTCCAATAAGAATTATTCGGGAAAACCCCTTTCCGACGGAAAGGAAATCCAGGTTTACGGAACGGTAACCCTGTATGAAGCCGGAGGTTCTTACAATCTGAACGTAACCCGCGTGGAAGAATTGGGTCAGGGAGACATTCTTCTTCAGATCGAAAGACTCAAACAAAAGCTGGCCGCGGAAGGAATCTTCGATCCGGAAAGAAAAAGAAGAATTCCTTCCTTTCCCAAAACCTTGGGAATCGCGACCTCTCCTTCCGGCGCGGCCATCGAAGATATTATAAAAATTGCACGTTCCCGATTTCCGGGAATCAACATTCTTATCGCGCCTTGTGTCGTTCAAGGAGAGGATGCGGCCGATTCCATCGCCTCAGCGATCGAAGAATTGAACAAACCTTCTTGGGAAGTGGACGTGATCATCGCGGGCCGAGGTGGAGGAAGTTTCGAGGATCTTATGGCGTTTAACGACGAAAAGGTGGTCCGAGCCTATGCGAATTCGAGGGTTCCAATCATTTCCGCAGTAGGTCACCAAACCGACGTTTTGTTAAGCGACTTTGCCGCGGATTTTGCGACGCCCACTCCGACAGCCGCGGCGGAACATGCGATTCCCAAAGAAGAGGACGTGTTGCAATTTTTATCCCAATTGGAAGGACGACTTAGAACTTCCCTTCTGGTTCGGGTTTCCTCCAGCAAAGATCGACTCAGACTTTTATCGGGAAAATTTATTTTTAAGGAACCGATGCAACTTCTCAATCAAAGAATCCAAAGAATCGACGAGATCGGAATCCGTTTGCAAAAGGCGGTTTCGAATAAACTGGATTTGGCCAAGGTGAGATTGGAACGATACGACAGTCTTACATCAAAGATTCGGAATATTCTTTTTAACAAAAAACAAAAGGCGGAATTTTGGACCTCCAAGGTGGAGGACTTATCCCCGTCCGCCACGATGAAACGCGGGTATTCCATTCTCAGAAATCAAAAAGGAAAAATCATACGATCTCCGGAAGAAACCAAACCGGAAGAAGAATTGCAGGTTTTGCTTTCCGGCGGAACGATGCAAGTGATCAGAAAAGGAAAATAAGATGGCAGAATCAAAATCAAAAATTTCATTCGAAGAAGCGTTGATGGAACTCGAACAAATCGCGGAAAAACTGGAACGCCAAGATTTCAGTTTGGAAGAATCCCTCAAAGCCTATGAAAGAGGAATGGAACTCAAAAAAATCTGCCAGGGAATTTTGGATACCGCGGAAGGAAAGATAGAAGCTTTGACCAAAGACGAAAACAAAAAGACGGTCAAGGCAAGTTTTAAGGGAGAATCCAAAACCGAATCCAAGAATAGTTCCGCTTCAAACTCCTCGGCCGCGTCTTCGTCCTCTTCCGAGGAAGAGGATCTATTTTAAGAATCGATTCTTGTTACGATGGAACCGGAACGGACTCTGAATTTGGAAGAATTGGAAACAAAAAAAGGAAGGATCGCGGTTCTAAACGATCCGCGGGTTCAAATTCTCGATGGAAATTCCTTTTTAGAACTTCTTTTTTCGACGACTCAGAATACGATCGTTCTTTCCAAACTCAATTTTCCGGATTCTTTCTTTGATCTAAAGACTGGACTTGCCGGAGAAATCTTCCAAAAACTCAGCAATTATAAAAGTAGGATGATCGTTCTCGGAGATTTTTCCAATATCGAATCAAAAAGTCTGCGGGATCTTATTTACGAGTGTAACAAAAACGGAAATGTCGTTTTTACCGAACGTTTGGAAGACGCGATCGAATTATTGAAATAAAACAATTGATTTTGAATATTCTAAATTTTGAATTTAAAATTGAGCCTTTCTCCCCGTTTTAGTGATTGGATCCGGCTTCATTCTTCCAACGGAAAAATCCTGTTGTTCGTTTTCGGTATTTATGGAGAGGCGGGCAGGAATCTTTATTTTTTGCATGTTTGGCCCAATGTACCGGAAGGATGGGCCGCTTTTAACGGAACGGTCACATTTCCGAAATTGTCCTTCGTGATTCTCGGCTACGGATTGTTATTCGGAAGTTCATTCGCTTCTTTGATCGTATTCGGCATTCGAAAATTAAGAAACTCGAATGAATCATAATTTGATAGAACGATTCCTAACTCGATTTAAAATTGTTATTCGATTTATAGGTTAGAATCATAAAATCGAATATTAGAATTACAAAATAAGTAAAAAGATCAAAAGACCTCGCACAATTTGTTTTAGATGCGGAATCGGATCTGGGAACGTTATAGAAAGAAAATTCCAGATTCCGTTTCCATTTTGAAAATAATTATGTGAGGAATCCATGATCTTAAAATTTTTAAAGTGGATTGGGACCTTTTTACTGATCGTCATTTTGGGTCTGGCGGCGATTACGGTCACAAGGCAGAACTTGAAATATGAGGCTCCGTATCCTGAAATTGCTTCTTCTAAGGATCCGGCAGTAATCGCACGCGGACAACACTTAGCCACCGGTCCCGCTCATTGTGTGGATTGTCATAAGAACGTTCAGGAAGCGGAATCCGGCGTTCCTATTTCGCAAGTAACATTGTCGGGTGGACAGGTTTTTGAATTGCCGGTAGGAAATTTCTATACTCCGAATATTACCCCCGATATGGAAACCGGAATCGGTAAACTTTCGGATAAGGAAATTGCGCGCTCTCTCAGATACGGGGTTCGCGCCGATGGAACTGTCCTTTTGGATTTTATGCCTTTTCACAATACGAGCGATGAGGACCTTACGGCGATTATATCCTTTTTGCGAAGTCTAAAACCGAAACGAAATCCGATTCCGCAACACGAACCCAATCTGATCGGAAAAGTTTTGAAGGCGTTCGTTGTCAAACCGGTCGGACCGAAGGGAGAGGTTTTAAAATCGATTGTTCCAGCGCCAACTCCCGAATATGGAGAATATTTAGCCAACAGTGTCGCGAATTGCAACGGATGTCATACGAAACGGAACGTGGCCGGAGAATTTATCGGGGAACCTTTTGCAGGCGGAGCTCCGATGGAGGAACCCGGAAAGGAAACATTATTTCCTCCCAATCTAACTTCGCATCCTGAAGGAAAGATTTCTCTGTGGACCGAGGAACAATTCTTACAAAGATTCAAACTTGGAAAACTCGTGGCTCACAGTCATATGCCTTGGGGGCCTTACGCGAGGATGAGCGAAATAGAATTAAAGGCGATCTATCGATTTTTAAAAACTGTAAAACCTGCTAAAAATCCGGATTGAGCCCACTCTTAGAAAGAATTTTTCAAAAACCGATTCAGCTTCACGGTTGATCGGTTTTTGGTTTCTAAATTTTTTTGAAAACACTACACAGAAATTGAGTTTTTTTTTAGAACTATCTTGTAAGAGAATGTCTAACAAGAACCAAAAGAAGGGAAAATCGAGATTTAGGCTGAAGAGACAAAAAGGTGGCTCCCCCTGCTGGGCTCGAACCAGCGACCCAGTGATTAACAGTCACTTGCTCTACCGACTGAGCTAAAGGGGAGTATCCTCGGTAGTTAGGCCTATATTTTCAAAAAGGGGTAAGAGCGCAACCTTAATTTGTCGCATTAGGATGCGTTTTTACAACTTTTTAGAGGAAAAATTTCGAATTGTCGGAAGAGTAAGAGCGAAAAAAAGCTATGGAGCATTTTTCCTCTTCCTTAGAGTGACATAATCCCTTCTTACTAGTGTTACGGAGTCTGAGAGCAAATTTATGAAGCTAAACCGTCATTTTACCGTCCCCCAAAATGGTGAAGCGTCCACAATTCAGTGGGCAAAACGAAATTCCCGGATTTCCAATCCGGATGGATCGAAAGTTTTTGAGGCTAACAACATCCTCGTCCCTGAGGGATGGTCCCAGGTCGCTGTGGATATTCTTGCCCAGAAATATTTCCGGAGAAAAGGAATTCCTAAGTATCTGAAAAAGGTTCAAGAGGAAGGAATTCCTGAATGGCTTCAAAAATCGGTTCCTGATTCTGAAAAACTGGAATCTTTAAAGCCCGAAGATCGTTTCGGCGGTGAAACCAGCGCACTGGAAGTCTTTCATAGACTCGCAGGCTGTTGGACCTATTGGGGATATAAATATAAATACTTCTCCGATGAAGAAAGCGCAAAAGTTTTCTATGATGAAATCGTATATATGCTCGCTACTCAAATGGCGGCTCCGAATTCTCCCCAGTGGTTTAACACCGGTTTAAACTGGGCGTATGGAATCGACGGAAAATCCCAAGGTCACTACTACGTAGATCCTGCGACCGGCAAGTTGGTTAAATCCGCTTCCGCGTATGAACATCCTCAACCGCACGCATGTTTTATCCAAAGCGTGGACGATGATCTGGTCAATGACGGCGGGATCATGGATCTTTGGGTGCGTGAAGCGCGTCTTTTTAAATACGGTTCCGGAACAGGAACCAACTTCTCCAATTTAAGAGGAGAAAACGAACCTCTTTCCGGCGGAGGAAAAAGTTCCGGTCTGATGAGTTTCTTAAAGATCGGTGACCGTGCCGCAGGTGCGATCAAGTCCGGCGGAACAACTCGCCGTGCCGCTAAGATGGTTTGTCTCGACGTCGATCATCCCGATATCGAAAATTTTATCGATTGGAAAGTGACCGAAGAGAAAAAAGTGGCTTCTCTGGTTACCGGTTCGATGCTCAACAACCGTCATCTCAATGCGATCATGTCCGCTTGTTACGAGATGGAAACCGAAGATCGTTTTGATCCGAAGAAAAATTCTTCCCTAAAGAAAACCATTCTCGAAGCGAAGAAAGTTCTCATTCCGGACAACTACATCAAACGCGTAATCGATCTTGCGAAACAAGGTTATAAGGAAATTCTTTTTGAAGAATTGACCACCGATTGGCAATCCGACGCTTACAACACCGTGTCCGGTCAGAACAGCAACAACTCAGTACGTCTTACGAACGAGTTTATGACCGCGGTGGAACAAGACCAACCTTGGAATCTGTATTTCAGAACCGAAAAGGAAAGAGCGAAGTCGGAAGGACGTAAGGCGAAACCTTCTCAAACACTTCGTGCGAGAGAGCTCTGGGAAAAAATTTCCTACGCGGCTTGGGCGAGCGCCGATCCTGGAACTCAATACCATACTACGATCAACGAATGGCATACATGTCCGGAAGACGGTTCGATCAATGCGTCGAACCCCTGCTCCGAATATATGTTCTTGGACAACACAGCTTGTAACCTCGCTTCCGCGAACTTACAAAAATTCGTAAACCTTGAAACGTTGAACTTTGACGTGGAAGGTTTCCGTTATCTTTGCAGACTCTGGACGATCATTCTCGAGATTTCCGTAACCATGGCTCAATTTCCTTCCAAGGAAATCGCAGAACTTTCCTATAAGTTCCGTACATTAGGACTCGGTTATGCGAACCTCGGTTCCATTCTGATGATTCTCGGGATTCCTTATGATTCTCAAGAAGCGATGGCGATCACCGGAGCGATTTCTTCCATCATGCACATGACCGCTTATGCTACTTCGGCGGAAATGGCGAAAGAACAAGGTCCGTTTGCCGGTTATGCGAAGAATAAAAAACACATGCTTCGTGTGATTCGTAACCACAAAAGAGCGGCTTACAACGCTCCTTCCGGCGACTACGAAGGTTTAACGATCACTCCAGTGGGAATCAATCCTGCATTCTGCCCTTCTTATATGCTCAAAGCGGCTCAAGAAGACTCGGATCTTGCATTGGAACTCGGTGAAAAATACGGTTATAGAAACGCTCAAGTTACGGTAATCGCTCCAACCGGAACGATCGGTCTCGTGATGGATTGTGATACAACCGGAATCGAACCGGACTTCGCACTCGTTAAGTTCAAAAAACTTGCGGGCGGCGGTTACTTCAAAATCATCAATCAATCCGTTCCTTACGGTTTGAAAAAACTCGGTTATTCTCCTTCCGAAATCGAAGCGATCGTGAACTATTGTAAAGGTCACGCGACTTTGAACGGAGCGCCGATCGTCAACACACAAGCGTTGAAAGAGAAAGGATTTACGAACGAGATTCTCGAAAAAGTGGAAGCTTCCCTTCCTCTTGCGTTCGATATCAACTTCGCGTTCAACAAATTCAACTTAGGTGAAGACTTCTTAACCAGAAACTTGGGAATCGCAAAAGAGGTTTTCGACGTTCCCGGTTTTTCCCTTCTCGAATACTTAGGATTCACGAAAGAGGAAATCAACAAAGCGAACGACTACGTTTGTGGAACGATGACGATCGAAAACGCTCCATTCTTAAAAGAGAAGGATTATCCGGTTTTCGATTGTGCGAACAAATGCGGTAAGTATGGAAAGAGATTCCTTTCCTACGAATCTCATATCCGCACGATGGCGGCGGCTCAGCCTTTTATCAGCGGCGCGATTTCCAAAACGATCAATCTTCCCGAAGACGCAGTCGTAGAAGACATCAAAAACGCTTACTTCCTTTCTTGGAAGATGATGATCAAAGCAAACGCTCTTTACAGAGACGGTTCTAAACTTTCTCAACCTTTGAACTCCGTATTGGAACTTTTAAACGGAATCGAAGTGGAAGAACAAGACGAAGTGAGAGAAGCGATGATCTCCAAGGATCCGGTTCAAATTGCGGAGAAGGTAATCACAAAATACATCTCTCACAGAAGAAAACTTCCGAGCAGAAGAGCTGGTTACACTCAGAAAGCGATCGTAGGCGGTCACAAGGTTTATCTAAGAACCGGCGAATACGAAGACGGTCAGATCGGAGAGATCTTTATCGATATGCACAAGGAAGGAGCGGCGTTTAGAAGTTTGATGAACGCGTTCGCGATTTCCGTTTCTCTCGGTTTACAACACGGGGTTCCGTTGGAAGAATACGTGGATGCGTTCACGTTCTTCAAATTCGAACCGAACGGAATCGTTTCCGGAAACAAACACATCAAGATGAGCACTTCCGTAATCGATTACATCTTCAGAGAATTGGCGATCACCTATCTCGGAAGATACGACCTCGGACAAGTGGCTCCCGAAGATTTGAGAGGAGATGAGATCGGTTCCAAACGTGCAACCGCCAAATCGAATCACCGTGAAACGGTAAGTTCGACGACTACTGCAACCGCGGTCGCGGATGTAGCTCCGAAGAAGGAAGTGGAAACGATTTCTTATTCTCAGATGATTTCCAAAGAAAGAACCGCGGCTCCGACCGGACTCGCTCTTTTGGAAGAAGTCAAACTCGCAAAGATCAAGGGTTACACAGGTGATTCTTGTTCCGAATGCGGTTCTTTCGAGATGGTGAGAAACGGTTCCTGCCTCAAGTGTATGTCTTGTGGTTCGACTACCGGATGTTCTTGATTTCAATTTTCTAAGATAGAAACGCCGAAAAAAAATGTAAGTGGTTTATTTTGGCGTTTTCTTAAAACGATCGGCCTTGAATGGATTTTCTGTTCAAGGCCTTTTCTTTTTGTCAGAGTGAAATTAAGTATTTATTTTTTCCATTTACGAAATCCATTCGTATCGATATGAAATCGATTTCGAGAGTATAACCCGAGTCCGATTTTTTGATCGGGACCTTTGTTTTGCCAAAGTTTTAAAAGAGAATTTTTTAAGAAAAGTCGATTCGTCTCTTTATCGGGAATCATATCTAAAGCGGAAAATAAAAGATGCCGACTTGATTTCGCCCCACCCGCTTTTTCATTATATTCCGATTCTCTAAACCCTGAAACCACGGTTACCGGGCCAAATTGAGGAAGAATCAGATCTCGAACTATTCTTAGAGTTGGTAAAATATTCGGCCACAAAGTCGAAGGTGGAATCGCGAAAGGTCTCGCTTTAGTTTGCCTCCAATCCGTGCCTTGTCTTAGAAGTTGTTCGATGGGGACAACGTTTAACAATTTATGTTTTCGAAGAAAGACTTCAAAAGCGAGAATCTTTTTCTCATTTCCGGGAAGTTTCTTGAACTCGATCCATTGTTCATGAGAAGGAGGAGTATGCGGTTGAAAATCGCATTTAAAAAGGAAAAGACAGAATAAAAGAAGAATAGGAATTGATTTTAAACGAATCACAATTTGAATTTCTTCGTCCTTTTGTGATAAAGCTCTGAATTTCTTAAGGACTTCCCGTCGGTGGTCCGGTCAGTCCCGGAATCTTTACTTCCGGTTTTCCTACGGTTCCCAAAACGGGAATACATTTGCCACCGCTTTGTTTTTCGAGCAGGGTCAACATATCTTGAATGTCCTGTCTTTCCAGAGCGAAATTACGATCCAGTTCAAGGCAGATTCTAAGATTCAACTGAGAAAAAGACATGTTTTCGGAAAGACGGATATTGCCGGTGATATCGAATCGAGCAATCGATGTGTCTAACGTGAAATCGTTGAAGATCAGATTCCCACCTTGAAGGACGACCTTGGTAAGAAACTTTTTGATCGTGATGTTTTTCAATTCTCCCAAAAGAGGAATTTCGGGAAGTTCCTGAATCATTCCGGAATTGTTTCCTGGGGGAATTTCAAGATCCAAGTTCCCGTTCATCCTTGCGAGTCCCTGATCCAGATTCTCGATCTTTCCCTGTCCTTCGAAATTCCGAATTTTAGCGAGAGGTCCGTTTTCGGTATCGATCTTTAAGGAAACCAATTTGAACTTTCCGTCGAATTTTCGTTTCATTAAACCGAACAAGGAAGTTTTCAAAACCGCCTCTTCCGTTTTGATTTTCAAATTGGAGGGGGTCGTAACTTCGAGAGTGTCCAAGGTTACGTTTCCTAAAAAGGAAATACTTAGGTCTCGAAAGTTGATGATGGTCCCCGTTTTTGTGGAGGAAGAATTCAGCGAACTCCGGACGATTTCGTCCAAAGGAAAAAGCCAAATCGTAAAAATTAGAAAAGAAAAAACACCCGTCGCGATGAGGATGAGTTTTTGTTTGAGAGTGAATCGAGGAGCGGCTTCTTCCTCTTCTTCCTGCAGTTCTAACGTTAGGAATTCTTCCTCTTCGGGAGTAAGAGCCGTTTCTTCCTGAAGTTCTTCTTCTTTTTTCATCGTTTATTTCCCGAGGCGCGACTGTAAGTCGACAACTTAAGGTTTACGTCGTAGACTTCTTTTCCTTGAAACGGTTTTCTAAAATTCAGATATTCCACTCTTGCATTGATCATCTTATTTTTTTCAATGTCGTAGATCAGACGAAAGATATTGTCCAGCGTGACCGATCTGAAATTGATATCGATCGTGATTCGGTTGTATTTCTTATCTTCGATCGAATTGGAATCCTTCATCGTCGAAATTTTTTCCTTCAACCCGTAACGTACTAAAATTTCGTCGAGTTTCGCGTAGATCGCGCTTACGTCGGTTTCTCCTCCGGAAGAATCCAAGGATCTGAAATCGTTGAACTCTTGGATGATCTTATCCAATTTTACAGGGGCGGTTCTCGAATCCTGCACCCTTTCCGTCAAACCTTGGCGGATCGTTACAACTTTTCGGATCGCTAAAAACACGATCAAAAGAAGAATCGCTCCGATTCCTCCGAGTACGATCAGCCTTTCTCTGGGTTCTAATTTTTCAAGCATGGCGATTAAAAAGACTCCTCGGATGTGACCGGTTTGTTGACCACCTTCATCGTAATCGTAAAGGAAACCTTATACGCTTTTACTCCCTGCATCAATCTTTTGTTAGTGACTTCTATGTCCTTAAACATGGGAGATTTTTCCAAGGATCTTTGTACGACTCCGATCTCGCTGAACTCGTTGACCCTGCCCCCGATCTTAACAAGATCCTGATCGTAGTCGAACTGATCCAATTGAAAAGGTTGCATATCGGAAGCCGGAAAGTTCATCGAAAGTTCGAAAAGAATGTCGAGAATACTCGGTTTACTTAAGTAAAGTCTGTAGATCTCGGTTTTTTTCTTTTCGTCGTTCTTTAGTTTACCGGCATATTCTAATATATCCACGTCTTCGGGGGCCGATCTTCCGAACCCTCTTTGGAATTTTTCGGCGAGCATCTTGTCGCTCGCGCTGAGTTTTCTTTTGTCGATTACGATCCCGACAAAAAATACCGTGATTAGAATAAACAACGAAATACCCGAAAAAATCAAATGAGGTCTGAATTGATCCAGGTTGAGAATATTCTTATTGATTCGTTTAACGTGAGGAGTATCGATAAAATCGATCTTATCTTTTTTCGGAAAACCGAAATGATAACCCATCCCGAAACAGGTCGAGAATGTGTCCCCGTCCAAGGAAAGAAAATCGTAACGACGCGTTATCAATCCGAGAGAATCCCCGAAAACGGATTCTATACCGCGAACCTTGCTTCCTCCGCCGGAAAGATATAAAACTTCCGGTCTTTCGGTTTCGTTCATCGAAACGATACTTCTATGGATTTCGGAGGAAAGTCTTTCTGCGAATTTGGAAGCGCTTTGGAACGCCTTTTTGATATCCGCGACTTTGAGTTTGAATTCTTTTGCGAAAAGATTGAGACCATCTTCTTCTCCCGCAAACGGTTCGAATTGAAGAGAGAGTTTGATCGCTTCCGCTTTTTCAAAAGGAATTTTCAAGTCGCCGGCGATCGTCTCCGTAAGAGTGTCTCCGCCTATGGAGATGTATCTCGTATGCGCGACCTTTCCTTCGCTGAGAATGTTGAGAACGGTGACTCGTCCGCCTATGTCGGCTTGTGCGCAATTCTTATATGTGATTTCCTTGTTCGTATGTTCGGAAACCACGGAAGAAAGGCTGACCGAGTCGACGAACAAACCGCGGAATACGATGTTGCTTCCCAAAAATGGGGAAGTGATAAAATCCAATTCGCTGTGATGCGCGGAATACGCGATGACGTCCGATTTTTCCTGATCGATTCTCCAAATACTTCCCGTGACCTCGACTGTCTCCATCGGAAACGGAATTCTGTTTTCCACTTCGAATGGAATCACTTCACGGATTGCTTTGACCGTGGTTAAGGGAATATGAAGTTCTCGTACAAAAAGGCGATCCAAAGGAAGATTCAAAACGATGCTCGTTTCTCCCGGAAAATACGAGTTGATAAAACGAAGAACGTTGTGTCTGTATTCGTCCTCTTCACCGTGAGAGATGCTCATGATTTCGGAACGGAGAATACTTAACTTTCCGAGAACCTTCTGGAAAAGGACGCCTTTGATCGTGCTCGTTCCGTAGTCGATTGCGAGAAATTGATCGTAAATAAACATCTGTCTTTAATCTTCCATGTAATAGAGCATTTGGTTGTTCGTCAGATCGAAAATTCCCGTGATACGGCGGATCGTTTTGCCGACCTGACCCACCGCAACGATTCGAAAAACTTCTCCTTTGGTTTTGACTCGACCGCCGGAGACATCCGTTCCTTCCCCCGCGAGTTCCTTATAAAGCGTCAATCCGCCCGCAGTGGGAATTTGGAATTCCTGAAATTTTTCGATGTCCTTCAGTTCTTTGATAAAACCGCCCTGCTCCAATTTGAATTTGAGAATTCTCATCGCGGCCTGTTTTGTCATGAAATCGGATAAAGACATCAAAACAAAATATGGCGCCGCGTTCAAGTTGATTCTATCGTCCGAGTTTTGTCCCGCGGGAATGTATGCCGTTATATTGTTCGCTAAGACGAAATCGCTGTCCCCGATCAAAGCCTTTTCCTCGTCCGATTGAAACGCTTTGGAATACTTTTGATCGAAATCGGCGGGCTTCAAGGAACCGTATACCGTTTCTCGATCAAACCCTTTTATGGAAACGAGCTCCGAAACCGAGTACATAAAAGAATTCTTATTCTTTCTCGGAGGTTTTAGGGAAGAATAATATAGATCCTCCGCGCCGCCCCCGGTTTCTTGAAGATCGGTATCCATCCAATCGAAGATCGGAAAAATTTTCTCGCGTTTGATTCCGAGTTTATCAAAAAGCCTCGCGACCATTTCCACGGTTCGAAGATTTTGCTGGTTGTCGTCCGGGTTCAGGAGAGAATTCAAATTGATCTTACCGTCTTCCGAACTGATCTTATAGAAAATCGTTCCGCCGCCCATCGGTAAGGGCGGAGGGTTCAACGCGATCCCACTTTTATAAAGATATTCTTCCGGGATTTTTTTCAATGCGCCGAGCGCTCCTTGAAAACCGGCTTTTGCAAGAAGAAGGGCTCTGAACCCGTCCGCGTCGGCTTGTGCGATTCTTCTTTCGCCTAAGGAACGTTCGCCGAACTCCGTAGCGGTATAAAAGGATGCGGTTCCGATCGCCATCACGAGAATGACGACCATAAAACCTTGTCTGGATTTTCTAAAATTACTTAAAAAGAATTCCCGGGAACGCAAGCGTTTCATAACGGACCTCCTTTTTTCCCGAATTGACGATGACCTCGATTCGAATCAGTCTCGGAAGAACCTTTGTGAGTTTGGAATCCCATTCGTCTTCCCACTTCGCGCCGGTTCTGGAATACTTGAGTTGAAAACTTTTTACGTGCGTCAATAGAGTGTATTCCGTTCCGCCCGATTTCGGATAACGGTCCACCATCTCGTCCTCTCTTCGGATCAATTGGTAATAGTCCGGAACGTCGAGCATCGGTTTTAAATAAAAAGAAACCTCTCGAACCTCGGGCATGGAAGTTTCTTCCGAATTCGGATGTGTCGCCGCGAAGTCCAGGCGATCTCGACGATCCAGTCCTCGTCCGTCGTTTCTTCCGATAAAGATCAGTCTTCTTTGTGTTTGATGAAAGTAAGTCATCGCGATCGTACTGCGAATGTTCTCCATCGCGAGAAGAATGTCTCGTTTGGCCGCGCCGCCCGGAGAGGAGGACTCTCTTGAAATTCGAAGAGAAGTGTAATAGGTGGAAAAAAGTCCGGTAAAGATCACTCCCAAAATCATCACCACAATCGAAATTTCGATCAGCGTAAATCCTTTGCGCGTGAAATTTAATCTTTCTGCTTTCATTCTGATTTCTGAATATTCTAAATTAATACTGCGCCGACTTGAACGTTTCGGCGGTATACGATTCCGTTCCGCTTCCGGTCGGATACTTGATCGTCACCTTGATCCTGAAAACCCGGATGATCCCCGCCGTGGACGAGCCTTGGTTCGCCTGACCGGACCTTTTCATGATGAGTTTGTTCATTTCGGAATCTCTTCCACCCAGAAGATCCTCCGGTTTTTGTCCTTCCTTTCCGGCAAGTTTGAGAAGATCCATATCTTCCTCTCCTATCATCGTTTCGAAACTGTAACCGGGATAACCGGGAATTTCTCCCGTAGTCTTATCGGATTGAAGTACGGACACGGAATCGATCTGCGCCATCTTAATCTTTGCAAGGTGGACCGCGTTCGAAATTACGGCCGCCATTCTCTGTTGTTTGAGTCCGTTCGAGATGACCATATAGGTATAAGTCATCGCAATTCCGGCTAACGCTAACGCGATGGAAACCTCGATCAGGTTGAAACCGCTTCGAAAAGATTTACGGCTGTTGCTGTTCGTTTTCATCCTGTTCTTTCCAATTCTTATCGGTTGTTAGGTTCGAAGAAGTGTGAAACTGTTCCCCTTCCAAGACGGAAACCTTTCCGCCGTAACGGTATAAAATTAAGGTTCTATAAATCGAAGGATCGTTTCCTAAATGAACGCTGTAATCCGCGGCGATACCAAGATACGTGTATGGAACTTTTACGATTCCTTTGGTATAACGAAAACCTCGAATGTCGGTTATATCGATGATCTCGGATGTATAAGGAAGTTTTTGAGGTTTAAAGATCGAAACCTCTTTGAGACCGCTTTCGTCTCGCATCAGTTTTTTGACCGTATACGTGTCGTTGTCTATATCCAATTCCAAAACCATAGTCGTATTGGTAAGAATGGATTTCCTATAACAGAATTCGGCGGCTTGTTTTAAGGTCTGGGCCGCGTCGCTTCCGGACGGAATGATGAAGTTTGCGGCCGTAGTTGCAAGAATGCTAATTAACCCTGCGAGTATCGCGATGACCACGATCAACTCGATCAGGGTAAATCCTTTCCGGATATTTCTAACTTTCATAGCCGGAAAGGAAAGGAAGAGTTATTTTCTACGGAAGTCGGATGGATATTCGTCTTCGTTGAGGATGTTAAAGTCAGCATTCTTCCCTTCTCCGCCTTCTTTTTTATCCTTACCTAGGGTCACAAGTTGAACGTCCCCGTTCGCGTCTCTTTTGAGTTTATACGCGGTTCCCCAAGGATCGTTGATCGCCGCTTTTTTGGTGAGGATCGGTTTCCAATCTTCCGGAACCTCTCCCGTTGTCGGTTTTTCGACAAGAGCTTCGAGACCTTGTTCGTCGGAAGGATAGGTTCCGTAACGTTGTGCGTATCTTTCCAGATGGGATTGAAGTTCGTAAGCGTCCTTTTTCAGTTTGAGAGCGGCGGTATCATCGCTGATTTCACCCGGACGAAAGTTGGAATATACCAGAGCGATCAAGGCGCCTAAGATGATCACAACAACTGCGAGTTCGATCAGTGTAAGACCCTTTCTGTGTTTTCTTTTTAATTTGGACAGATTCAATTGAATTCTCCTTATTCTAAACTATATATTCTGAAGTTGTTGCGTCAAGTTGTACATTGGGACCATGATCGAGGCCATAATCGTTCCAATGAGAAGACCCATGACTACGATCATCAACGGTTCCATGGATTGTGTCATCGTTTTAATTGCGGTGTCGACTTCGGTGTCGTAAATATCGGCGAGTTTGTTCATCATCTCGGGAACCCGATCGGAAACCTCTCCGGCGGCGATCATACCGACCACCATTTGGGGAAGAATCACCGATCCGCTAAAGGAAGAAGATAATTTTTCACCCTCTTTGATTCTGTCCACGGCGTTTTTGATTTCTTCACCGAAGATGGAATGGTCTACGATTTTCTCTACGATCGTAAGCGTAGTGATCAAAGGAACTCGATTGCTCAAAAGAATTCCAATGTTTCTCGCGAAACTGCTTACGAGAACCTTACGCGCGAGAGAGCCGAGGATGGGAACTTTTAATAGGAACTCGTCCCAATTCTTCTTACCTTTAGGAGTGTTTTTCCAATAGATAAAACCGACCACACCCGCAAAACCGAGCGCAAGAAGAAGCCACCAAAATCCGATGAGAATGTCCGAAACACCGATCACGATTCGAGTGATCAAAGGGAGTTTCGCATCGAACTGTAAAAACAATTCTTGAATCTGTGGAATTACTACGGTTAACAAAAAGATCGTAACGAAGATGGATAAGGAACCCATGATAAACGGATATACCATCGCCACTTGCACTTTGGCCTTGAGTTCGCTCGATTTTTCCTCAAGCTCGGCAAGACGGGTTAACGTAGCTTCGTAGTCCCCGGTTTTTTCACCGACTGCAACCAGAGACGGATATTGATTCGGAAAAACATCCGGATGTTTTTTCATCGCTTCGGAAAGGGAAGAACCTTCCGTGATGTTCGCCTGCATTCCGGTTAAAACTTTTCTAAAGTTCTGATTGTCCGTTTGTTCCACGATGCTCGAAAGAGATTTGTCGAGTGGAATTCCCGCTCCGAGTAAGGTTGCGAGTTGTCTTGAAAAAAGTCCGACTTCCTTGCGGGGGATTCTATAAAAGTATTTTGCTAAGAATGGAAAAAGTTCCCTGTCCTTTCTTTCCGAATCTTCTGAAATGTTTCGAACATAAAGACCCTTGTTCTTTAACTTGGACCTTGCGGCTTGAAGAGAGGCCGCGTCTATGATTCCTTTCTCTTCCTTGCCCTTCTTGTTGAATGCTACGTAAGAATAAATCGCCATGACGTTTACGTTACCCTGAGGACCTCGTCAATCGTCGTCACTCCGTCGATCACCTTTTTGATTCCGTAATCCTTCAACGTGTGAAAGTTATGTTCGAGCGCGATATCGTTCAATTGTCCCGCGTCCTTACCTTGTAGGATCGCATGTTTTATATGAGAATTCACTAATAAAAGTTCGTAGATCCCCGTTCTTCCCTTAAAACCCGTTCCCATACAATGAGAACATCCCTTACCTCTGTGGAGTGTTCCGTTTTTCAAAAGTTTTTTCGGAATTCCGATCGATTCGAGTTCGGAGGCGGTTGGTTTGTATGTTTCCTTACACTGAGTACAGATCACACGCACAAGTCTTTGCGCCATAAAACCTAACACGGTTGAGGTGATCAGATACGGTTCGATTCCCATATCCACAAGACGGGTCGCGGCGCTCGCCGCGTCGTTTGTATGAAGCGTTGAAAAAACCAAGTGACCCGTTAAGGACGCCTGAATCGCGATCCTTGCCGTTTCCTCGTCTCGAATCTCCCCCACCATGATGACGTCGGGGTCTTGACGAAGAATCGCACGAAGCCCGGTCGCAAACGTAAGACCGATCTTCTCCTGCATTTGCATCTGAGAAATTCCGTCGATCTGATACTCCACAGGATCTTCACAGGTGATGATGTTTCTTTCCTCGGTGTTGAGTTCGCTTAACGCGGAATAAAGAGTAGTCGATTTACCGGAACCCGTAGGGCCCGTTACCAAAACGATTCCGTGCGGTTCGTAAATCAAAGAACGAAGCGATTTGATCAGTTCCGGATAAAATCCCATCGTATCGAGAGAATACTTTTGATCGGTTTTGTTCAAAAGCCTCATTACGATCCGTTCTCCGAACTGACAAGGAATCGTGGAAACCCGAATGTCGATGTCCTTACCAGCAAGACGAAGTTTGATACGTCCGTCCTGAGGAAGACGGTTCTCCGCAATGTTCAAGTTCGACATGATCTTGATACGGGAAGAAATTCCCGCGTGATACGATTTCGGAGGACTGAGCACGTTATGCAAAATACCGTCCACACGATAACGAACTACGAGAGATTTTTCGTAAGGTTCTATGTGGATATCCGAAGCCCTTTCATTCACCGCTTGGGAAAGAATGACGTTGACCATTTTGATGATCGGAGCGTCGTCGCTGAGATCGAGGGTTTCGTTTTCGAAAGCTTCCGCGAGTTCGGAAAAACTTCCCTCCATCTCGTTTAACATCTCTTTGGCGGCGGAAGAAGTCGTATCAAACTGAGAATGGATGATTCTCATGATCTCCGGTTCCGGAGCGAGAATGAATTCTACGTTATAACCTTTTAGAAAATTGCGTGCGTCGTCCATCGGATGCAGATCGGACGGATCGGAAACGGCGATACGAATCGTCTTTTTAGAAAGCTGAAAGGGAACGATTCTACTTCTTTGGATGAGCTTTAAAGGAATTTGAAGAAACACGTCTTCCATTCCGCCAAACTCCAACTTCTCTCTAAACTCGAGATGATAGAGTTTGGATAAGGCGCGGAGAATGTCGGATTCGCCTGCGATTCCTTTTTTTTGAATGATATGACTGAGAGGGAGGTTGTTTTTTTTCTGAACCTTAAGGGAATCTTCCAGATCTTTTTCGGATATGATCCCCTCTTCGATTAGGATATCTCCGAGAGTTTTCACTTTCAATCCCCTCTTTCTTTGATTTCTTTTTCTTTGTTGAGAATTCTCTCTCTTTCGAGTTCGTATCTTTCCTGTTGCATTTTCTTTTTCACGGTCATCTTATCCGCGTTTTCTCTACTGTCTAGTATATGCGGTGTGATAAAAACCATCAAGTTCGTCTTCTTGATTTTTTCGGTGGTTCTTTTGAAAAGATGACCTAAATACGGAATGTCTCCGAGCAAAGGAATTTTAATGATTCGTTTTTGTTTATCGTTCGAGATGAGTCCCCCGATCACGATCGACTGTGTGTTCTCGATCGAAATGGAAGTTTTGATTTCCCGTCTGTTGAACGTAGGGTTACCGCCGGAAAGCGCGATCTCCGCGATGTTTTTGATCTCTTGAAAGAGTTCCAAAGTGATCTTGTTGTTCTTGTTCACGTGCGGAGTGAACTTGAGTTTGATCCCGGTAGGACGGTATTCGTAGTTGTCCACGGTCACCGCGTTCGCACCGCCAAGACCCGCGTTTCTACTTTGAGTTCTAACGGGAACGTCCTGGCCGACGCTGATCTCCGCTTCTTGATTATCCACGGTCAAAACTTGAGGAGCGGATAATACATTGAAGTTTTCATTTCCTTGGTTGGCGCTTAAGATACCGATGATTTGTTCGGAACCCGCTTTCAAAAATCCCAAAGAGAAACCGCTGAGTGTATTGATGTTCGGATTGATTTGTCCGTTCGAGTTGATGATGTTTGCTTCTTTGGAAAGACCCGAGTTAAACTGACCGAACGCTTCTCCCTTATATCTCCAGTCGATACCGAAGTCGTTTAAATCGCTGGATGTAAGTTCTACGATTAGAACTTCCAAGAGAACTTGTTTTCTAGCGGAATCCAAGACCTTGATGATCTTTCTAATCTCGGTCCATTCGGTGTTGGTTGCGGTTACGATTACGGAGTTCGATTCTTTGTGACCGACCGCTTTGATCTTATCAACCTTACCCGGAATTGCTCCCTGCGCTTTTTTTTCGGGAGAAAGTTCTTCGGATTGAACGACCGGATTGTCGAGTTTTACGAGGGTCGCGGCGATCTTTTCCGCTTCACTGTGTTCCAGCGTATAGATATGAACATCGCCTGCGGATGCGATCGCACCGGGAGTCGCCTCTTCCAATTTCATATCGAGTTCGTTTACTAAGATCAACAATTTGTTGATATCCGCCGCGGAACCGGAAAGAACGATCGTGTTCGTATTCTTATAAACGATCACGTCCGTGTTCGGAGAAGTAAGACGTTTGAGGATGGGTTCCAATTCTTCCGGCTTTACGTTTTCGACCGGAATGATCTGTGTGATGGTTCTGAAATCGCCCACTTCACTTTCGGGGATAAGATCCTTTCCAACACGAACGACGGGAGATCTCGCAAGAGCGTCCTTAATTTTAACGATGGAAATCAGATCGGGCTCTTCCACAACGCCGAAGCCTAAGGATTCCAAAACAGATTTCATAAAGATGAATGCGTTTTTGATCGGAATTTCTTTTTGAGAAATGATCGTGATTTTTTTGCCCTTTAAGCTTTCGTCCAAAAGAATATTCTTTCTCAGAATGGCGCTCATTCCTTTGAGAAAGTCGTTCAGTTCCGTATCTCTCCAGTTCGCATAAAAGGTTCTTTCCGCAGGTTCTTCGGATGCGGTCGATTTCGTCTTAACGGAGGTTTTCTTTTTCGATTGGGATAATACGGGTTTGTCCCATACTAAAAACAATAGCATGAGAATCGAAAATACTCTGAAGAATGGAATTTGATTGGTTGTTCCGGGCATTTTTTTTTTAGTTTCTGATAATAAATTCGTAGGTGAGAATCTGGCTACCTCTTTCCACATCTACCGTAATCTTATCGGCAGTTTTTACGGCTCCCCAGATCTCTAACATTTTTTCGGTTTCGGTCAACGGCATCCCGTTTACCCGTTTGATGATGTCTCCATTCCTTGCACCTAAAGCGTAAAAGATATGATCGGGTGCGACGCTGTAGATTTTGTAACCCGTTATCTTTCCGTTGATCAAAGCGGGTCCGAATCTTCCGTTCTTATAGATGGCCGCCGGGTCTTTCAGCTTCCGGTTGACGTCTTGTCTAGATAGAACTTTTCGGATCGTATCGGCCGATGCGGGTTGTCCCCCGTCCGTTTTGGCTCCTGCGTCCGGATTCAACTTGGCCCTTGCCTCTCCGGGGGTCTGACCTATCTCGACCTTAAGAGCGATCCCTCCCTTTTCTAAAACGACGTAGTTTAATGCGATCGAGCGGATCTTATATCCGGCGACGGTTTCGCCTGTCGCAAATTCCTGAGCATCCGGTTTTCCTTTTTCCACGATTGTAACTCGGGCAAAGGACCAGTGGCCGCTTAAGGTTCCGGTGATTTTCATTTCCTCACCTTCTCCGGTATCGGGCGGTGCGGTGGACATTTCACCTTCCGTTTGGATTTCGCCGGCTCTTGCGACGATTCCTCGGATTAGATTTCCTTGAACCATTTCCTCATACGAAGAAAGCGCTCGGTTGGTTTCCGGTCCCGTTTTTCGGACCGGATTCACGTTGGAACTTACGGCTTGAACGCTTGGATTTAAAAAGGCGAGAATGACCGCTCTCAAAAGATACGCGAGAGAATAAGAAAAGAATAATATAACAGGAATGAGCGTATAGAAAGTGTTCTTCCTGAGTTCTAAAAAAATCGCGTTCATAGGGTCGGATCAGTAAATTTTTTTTAGGAAACCGGAAATGTTCCGATTTCCATTCTACTACAGTCTGGCAAATTTACCGGGGTCTAAAGGTGTAACAATCTTTAGCGTCTTTCTCAAAGCCACATCCGGATTGATTCTATTTCCGTTTAAAAAAACTTCAAAATGGAGATGAGGTCCCGTAGCCGAACCGGTTCTGCCGACGGCACCTATGACCGTTCCCGCGCTCACTCTCGTTCCCTGTTCGATGGTAATTTTCGCGCAATGCGCATACATGGTTTTATAACCGTTTTCGTGATCGATGATGACCGTGTTTCCGTATCCGCCGTTGACTCCCGTAAACGAAACGATTCCGTCCGCTGAAGCGAGAATCGGAGCGCCTTGAGAACCGCCGAAATCCAGTCCGCTATGATAACCGCCAGATCCTGTATGAAACGGATCCTTTCTTCTTCCGTAACGAGAAGTAACCTTCGCGTTTACGACCGGATAAACGAAGACCTTGCGGAATTCCACTTTTTCGCGGCTTGCATTCTTAACTTGAACTGGAATGGAAAGACTTTGGCCCAATTGGAGCGTGGAATTCTTTTTCAGCCCGTTCGCGGAGCTGATTTTCTGCACGGAGGTTTTCATCGCTCTCGCGATTTTAGAAAGAGAATCCTTCGGTTTAACTACGTAATTCTTATAGATGATTCCGCTGTGGCTAACGATCTTCGAGGAGATGATCTTATTGACGCTGATAAAACTCGGAAGTTCTAAATTGGATTTATCCTTATGATAATTGAGGGAATACTTTTCTTCCTGCCAGTTTTCGGGAGACTGGGAGAACAGTTGTTTGATTTTACGTTCTTCCTTATCGGAAAAAAAGGAAGAATCCTTATTGGTGTATTCCGAAATCTCCGCGTCGTAATTCTTCAACGGATCTGCGGAAAGAGAGGTCAGAACCAATGTGGAAATCAGGGGAATAAAAAATAGTTTTCCATTCACCTTTTTAGTATCGGAACCGGGTCGGGCCGATCTTGAACCCACCCTTCTAGAGGATTTATTTTTTCTTTTTGTATTCCACGAGTTCATTGGCTATCAGTTTATCCAGATCCTCTATCGTAATTTTCTTGCCGCTGTATTCATCATTCAATTGATAGATGATCATTCTTCCGATCGCATATTCCCTTTTGTGGTCCGCAGGATAACATTTGATCTTCACCATCGAAGGCGTCGATTCCACGTAAATCCGAACGAGCATTCCCTTTTTAAAGGTTTCCGTATTGGAGACCTTTTTGTCTTGGGTTAGGTAATAAATTTTTTCCACATAGTGTTCGTTGATCTGAGCGACTACGTCTTTGCGGATCAGTCGGTTTCCGCATCCGGCGAGGAACAAAAAGATCGCCGGAAGCAAGAAAACAGTGATACGAAACATTTCAGAGCAAAATTACAGAGGCTAAACGTATTTGAAAGGAGTTTTTTTGGAAATGGCCGGAAACCCCTTTAATTTTTCGATTTCAAGACCGTTTTTCTAACACGAAATCGTTATTCTCCCTTCCGTGAACGGATGTTTCGGAACCGTACTTCCCGAGGAACAAAGTATGAAAAATTCTTGGATCTGTTTGACGGGCGCCAATCTGGAAGGACTCGATGCGTTTGCGGTTGGCGTGGAAATCAATCTTAAACGGGGCCTGCCGCGATTTATGATTACCGGTCTTGCGGCCCAGTCCATTCGAGAGTCTACTGAAAGGGTCCGGATTGCACTGGAGAACAGCGGCTATTCCTGTCCGTTTCAAAATATTCTCGTAAACCTTTCCCCGGCCGGCAGAAAAAAGGAAGGCACCTTGCTCGATCTATCGATTGCTTGCGGGATTCTTGTTTTGACCGGACAGATTTTTCCTTCCGGAAAATTACAGAGAACCCTTCTTTTGGGAGAATTGGGTCTGGACGGAAGCCTCAAACCTTTGAAGGGAGTTTTGCCCATTCTTTCGGGAATGCCTTCCGAAAAATACGATACCGTAATTCTTCCGTTTCCCAATCAAGAGGAAGCGTCGGTGCTCAAAAAATTCGAGGTCTTCGGAATTTCACACTTACGAGAACTGGAAGACGTTTTGGAAAATCGAAAAAGACCGGAAACCAAATCCAGAATCCAAATCAGAGAAGTGGAAGTTTTAAAGGACATAGAACTCTACCAAGATCAGATGGTCGCATTTCGGGCGGCCGAGATTGCGGCCGCGGGTTGGCATCATATTCTTTTTTCAGGGCCGCCCGGAATCGGGAAAAGTCTTCTTTCGAAGATGATCGGTCTTTTACTTCCTTCCCCCGGAGAAAACGAGGCCTTGGACATTTTGAAAATTCAATCCGCAATTTCTCCGTTGAAAGAATTGATCGCGGAAAGACCTTACCGCGCTCCGCATCATACAACGTCCGAGATTACCTTGGTCGGCGGTTCCAGAGATTTGAGAATGGGAGAAGTCACTTTGGCGAACCGAGGAATTCTATTCTTAGATGAACTCGCGGAATATAAATCAGGAATATTACAAACGCTTCGAGAACCGATGGAAGAAGGTTCGATTACGGTTTCTAGAATCAGCGGAACCGTAGTTTATCCGGCGCACTTTCTTTTGGTCGCGGCGACCAATCCTTGTCCTTGCGGGTTTTACGACGTGAAGGGAGAAAGCTGTTCCTGTAGCAAGGATAGAATCAAAAAATATCAGGCGCCCTATTCCGGTCCTTTCCGAGATCGGATCGATTTGGAAGTTCGTATGTATCCTCTCAATGAGGAAAAAGAGAAAGAACGAAAACGAATACCGGTTTCTTTGAAGGAAACCAAGGCACGCATTCAAAAAGCCGCATGGATCCAAAAGGAACGTTATCTTGGAAACGAATTTTATTTTAACGGACAACTCAGAGGAAGTTTCGTAAATTCCTATCTTCAGTTCGATTCCGTTTGTGAGGAAATTTTAGAAAAGGAAATGAAAAAAAGAAAGCTGAGCGTTCGTAAGTTCAATCAAATTCGAAAAGTGGCTCGGACGATCGCGGATTTGGAGGAGAAAGAGTGTGTGGAAGAAAATCACCTTCTAGAGGCCCTGAATTTCCAGAATGCCGGAAATTACGGAGAAAACAGGGCCGTCGCTTAATTCCCGTTAAGCGAGAAGTCTATTTTGCAAGAAAGTGGGAGATTTCCATAGCAATCTTATCGATCGCAAAATCGATGTAGCTTGGGTCTTCCAATTTCTTTTTATAATCCTCAAATTTTCGCTTTTTTACCGGCATTCCCCGTTTCCGGAGGATGACCGGATCCGGACCAAAATCATCTGATTCGGCCAGATTCCCTAAAATCGTGATGCTCTTCATAGTTACTTCCTTGTAACGATTTAAGGCTCTCTTCCTTGAGAACCCGCAGACAATTTAAGAATTCGGTGCTTGTTGGAAGTACCTTAACGTACTATTTCAGAAGAGGTCAGGATAATATTCACATCCCTTTTTTGCATTTACGGAGACAAGACAGAATGAGACAAAATGATTTTGAAAGGAACCATTCCGCGCGATAAACCCTTCGGCGGCCTTTCTCATCCTCGTTTGTTTCGCCTGGTTAAACGCGAATAACGGATCGAACTCGTGGAATTCTTTCCAAAACTTGACTTCGGTAAAATAAAGGACTTCTTCTTTGTTTGAGATTATGTCGATCTCGGCGCGACCGAAGCGGTAATTTCTTTGAACAATCATATGACCGAGCGAAATCAAAAAATCGGAAGCGATGGATTCTCCCTCGTATCCCTTGATTTTTCGAATCGACCGCAAAGGGAAGAATTTACGCGCTGATTTCCTGAAGATCCACCGGACGAGAAATGAAAAGGTTCGTTTCCTTCAAAAGATCGACCAGGATCAGATGGCGGACCATTTCACCATATTCATCTTTTATAATACGAATGCAGGGGCGAATCGGTTTATCCGGGTTCGGGCCCAAAACAACTCCGATTCTTTTATCCGAAAGTTCGATACAAGATCCTACCGGATACAAAGAAAGATGGTTGAGAAGAGATCTTACCAGCTTGAGATCGAATTTTCCCACATCCATGCTGATCATGGATTTGATCGCTTCGTGAGGAAGAATTTTCTTTCTGTGGGGACGATTGGTTACAAGCGCGGAAAAGTTATCCGCGATCGCGTAGATCCTCGCCTGTTCCTCGATCGCGGTTCCGGCTAACTTTTGAGGATAACCGTTTCCGTCGTATCGTTCGTGGTGTTGAAGCGCGACGATCGCGAGGTTATTTTTCAGTTTCATCTTTTGGGAAAGAATCTGATAACCCAGAATCGTATGTTTCATGATCGTCTTGAATTCTTCGTCCGTCAGTTGTTCGTTTTTTTCCGAAACGGCGGACGGAACCTTACACATTCCAATGTCCGCTAAAAGACAGGAGATTCCAAGATCGATCATCTTCGGTCTGGAATATTCCAGAAGTTTTCCGAGGATCAAGGAATAGAAGGTCGCGTTTGTGATCTGATTGTAGAGATAATAACCGGTCGGGTTGTTCGCAAGAATCAGATAGGATATGTTTTGATTGCTTCTTACGAAGTCTGTCAAACGTTCCGCGATCTCGCGAACCGGGGTGACCTCCAACGGCTTTTCGTCCAAGGTTTTTTTAAAAACATCCTGAAGGATCTGTGTGGTTTCTCGGAAGAGATTTCCGAACGTAACCTTGATTCGGTTCAAGTTATCGTAAACCGCTTTGAGGGGTTGTAACTCTTCTTCTACGACCGTATTGATGATGATATCGTCTATGCTTGTTTCCAGGATTTCCGGATCCGAGGAAGTGTTTCCGCCGAGCTGGAGAATTTCTCCCGCAGTCATAACCTCTCTAATTCCGAACTTATTCAAACGATCCAAGTCGCTATCCGTCACGGGAGTGTTTGAAGTGATAAATAAATTTTCCTTATCTAAGTAAACGGGTTTTGAGAATCTCATTCCCGGCTTAAGTTCGGATACTGCTAACTTCTTCATTTTAACATTTCCCTTTTTCCGGAATTTGAATCCAACTCCAGGATCATAGAAAAGATCGCACCTACGGCTCTGTAAAGATTTTCGGGAATTTCCGATCCAACGGGAAGATCGGAAAGGGATTCTGCAAGAATCGGATTCTCAACGATCGGAACGGAATTTTTATGCGCGATCTTACGAACTAAATCTCCCAAAAGGCCTGAGGCTGAAGCGGTGATCACGGGCGCGTTGTCTTTGTTTGGGATGAATTTGAGGGCAACACTGATCATTTACGCATTCCATTCCTTTTGAGTCAGGGAAGATTTATAAGCCAAATTGTATCCCTGAAAGCTCACTGACGATTCCATTAAAATTCTCTTAAATTTTTCTTTGTTTTGGCAAGCATGCAAGTACATTTTAAAATTATCAAAAGTGGCGTTGATTTGCAGATCTTCTCCCGAGTTTTCCTTCCATAAGAATAGAACCATTGTCTTTCCGGTTTTTTCGGTCTGAATTCGAAATAGGAATTTTTTAGTTTCCTCTTGCGGGTCGTAGGTTCCCTCCGCATTTCCTCCGGGAAACTCCCAACGAAAATGTGGTAATTCGGAATTCCATTCTAAAAAAGGATAATAGGTTTTTAAAACTTTGAACAAGGATGTCTCCGGTGAAGCGTCCTTAAAATCTGCTCCGTTCATTTTCTCGGAAAGTTCCCGAACGCTCATTCCCATCGTTTCCAATTTGTATGGAGAATTTTCGTTTCCTTTCAGCTCTCTTTCTAAGATCCTCAGTTCTATCCCTTTTTTTCCCGACTTTACGGCTAACGTGAGAATTTCTCCCACGAACAAGGGACCCGAGTCGGAGGTCGTTTTCAACTTTTTTCCTCCAATGGAAATCCAGGCTCCTCCGGGAAAAATTTCCAGAACGATCCCTTTGACGTTTCGGTTCAAAGGTAAACCGGCAAGCTGAGAATTTAAGGGATCGGATTCTTTTCCAAAAAGAAGTCTTAAATTTCCAGTTTGAAAGTCTGCAGAAAGTTTCATGTACGACATCGTGAAGACCGAAAAATTCTCGAGCCTTTTGTTCACTCGTTCAATGATTAGACTATGAGAGAGGCTGTGGAAATTTTCCGGTAAAACTTCTTCTATGAATATCGGAAAGTCCGTGGCGAAGAATCAGTTCCTCGTGAAGTTTTGTTCCGTATCCCTTGTGTTGGTCGAACCGGTAGTCCGGATATTTTTTGGATAAGGAGATCATATAACGATCCCGATCCACCTTCGCGAGAATGGAGGCGGCCGCGATGCTTACGATTCTTAGATCTCCTTTTGTGTAAAAGGAAGAACGGCTTTTGAGAAACTTCCATTCGGGATAACGGTTGAAGTTATAATTCCCGTCGATCAGAAGTTGGAGGGGCAACGTCGATTGGGCGGTTCGAATCGCGAGTTTGGAACATCTTCGAATCCCTTCCAAAACGGCTCGGTTGATCCCTTCCTTATCGATATAACTCGGACTTAGAAAAGTTCGATAAGAGATCTGAGCGGTTTTGAGAATTTCCGGGTAAAGAGATTCCCTTTTTTTTTCGGAGAGTTTTTTGGAATCGGTCAATCCCTGGAGGATCTTTCCTTCCAGAATTTGAGTGAGCGTATTTTGGGAAAAGGAGACCAGTGCAACAGAAAGAGGCCCCGCATAAGGACCTCTTCCGGCTTCGTCGATCCCACAAGGAATCGAGTCTGAGTAAAACCGGTTTTCTTCCGGTTCAAAACGAGTTGGGAATTCCGGCAATCCGGATTATTCCGCCGCAGGAGCCGCAGACTTTGCCGCCGCCGCAGATTCCTCTTGTTGTTGTCTTTTTCTATCTTCACTCACGAGTGTTTTACCGCCCTTGAGTTCTTTGATACGAGCCGCTTTACCAGCAAGATTTCTCAGGTAATAAAGTTTCGCTCTTCTTACTTTACCTTTGCGGATGAGTTCGATTTTCGCGATTCTCGGGGAAAACAATGGGAAAATTCTTTCCACACCGATATCGTAGGAAACTCTACGAACCGTGAAAGTTTTTCCGTTTGCTTCGTTTGCGATGGAGATAACGACCCCTTCATAAACCTGGATTCTTTCTTTTCCAGACTCAACAATTTTATAATGTACTTTTACAGTGTCGCCTACGGAAAAGTTTTGTTTTCTTTCTGCGTCCGGAGTTAATACTTCTTTTAAAAGTTGATTCATAATTTCCTCTCTTGATCGGGGTCGATCTTCTTTCTATTTTGTTCCCTCCACGCTTCTATTTGTGCGTGGTTGCCGCTGAGCAGGACGTCAGGAACTTTCCATCCATTGTATTCCGAGGGTTTTGTAAATTGCGGATATTCCAATACATCTGGATGATTGTGTGATTCATCCAGAAGGCTTTCCCCTGCGCCTAAAAAACCCGGCAGAAGTCTGGACACCGCATCCGCTATACAAATGCTGGCCAAATCCCCGGCAGATAATACATAATTTCCAAGGGACATTTCCATGTCAACTAGATGTTCTGCTACACGGTGATCCACTCCTTCATAGTAACCGGAAATGAAAGTAATCGGTTTTCCCGACTCTTTGAGTTTGGTTGCGATGCCTTGGTGAAACGGAACTCCGGATGGAGATGTGAGAATTACGATTCCCTTATCTTCTCCTAAGGATGAAAGCGCTTTGTGGATCGGTTCCACACGAAGGAGCATTCCCGGCCCGCCGCCGTAAATCGTGTCGTCTACGCGATTGTGTTTGTTCCCCGAGAAATTTCTTAACTGAATTACGTTTACGGAGAATACGCCTGACTCGATCGCCTTTTGTTGAAGACCTTCGGAGAAATAAGACTGAATCTTTTCGGGAAAGAGTGTGATGAAATTAAACTTCATTCCAAACCTCCGGTTGTATCAAAACGATCGTCTTCTTTTGCAGATCGACTTCACCCACAAAAACGTGTATGAAAGGAACCAAAACTTCTTCCCCTTCCGGTTTTGCAAAGATAAGAATCGGATGCGCGGGATTGTCTTGAACTTCGGTGAGTTTCCATTCTAAATTCTTACCCGACTCGTCGATTGCGCTTAGACCGATCAGTTCTCGAATGTAGAACTCGTCCTTGGTTTTGATCTTTGGAAGTTTGTTTTGCGGTAAATGAAGAATTCCGCCGATCCACTTTTCCGCTTCATCCGGTGTGGAAACACCTTCGAAACGAACTACGAACTTTCCGCTGTGTGGACGGATTTCCAAAAGAGTAATTTCTTTCGGTTGGAAACTCGGATCAGGTTTTGTAAGTCTGAGAGAAATCGGAAGTTTGATTTCAGTGAGAGCCGATTCTCGGACGTTCAAACGCAGCCACCCTTTGATTCCAAAGGGTTTGCCCAATTGTCCGAGTGAAATCCACTCTTCAGTCAATGATTTCTAAGGAGAAGTTTTTTCCTGCTTTAACGGAAGCCGCAGTAAGAATCGCGCGCAGGGATTTTGCAATACGACCGTTCTTACCGATGACCTTTCCCACGTCTTTCGGGGAAACTCTGAGTTCGATGATGTTTTGTTCTTCTCCTTCGATTTCCCGAATTACGATTTCTTCGGGAAATTCAACGAGAGAAGCAACAATGTACTTCAGTAATTCTTCCATTACTTCTTCAGAGTGGTTTTGTATTCTGCCCAGATTCCTGCGTTTTTAAACAGGTTCAGAACGGTTCCAGTTGGTTGAGCGCCGTTTTTTAGCCAGGTAAGAATTTTTTCTTTATTGAAAGTAGTTTGTTCTTTGATTTGCGCTGGATGATAATGACCCACGATATCCACGAACTTTCCGTCTCTAGGAGCTCTGCTGTCCGCGGCGACAATTCTATAATGAGGATCGTGTTTGGTTCCAGTTCTTTGTAATCTAAGCTTTACCAAGGGATATTTTCCTTTTAACCCATTCTATACTTTCGGATCGAGGACGATCGAAAAAAGAATGCATGATTTTTACCAATATTGGACAATATGTCCCCCTGTCAAGAAATGATCTGACAGAAAAGACGAGGTTCTTTACTTTGCCAAAGATTTGAGATTCTTTGCGTTGTCTACGGGATTTCCCGTTTTATAAAGTCCGGCTCCGACAACTACGATATCCACTCCGTTCTTCTTCAACTCTTGGATGTTGGTATCGTTTACGCCCCCGTCCACTTCGAGTTCGATCGCTCTGGATCCGATCAGCTCTTTCGCTTTGCGGATTTTTTCCATTCCGTTTGCGATGAACTTTTGTCCGTAAAAGCCCGGTTCCACGGTCATCAGAAGGATCAGATCCACATAAGGCAGAACGTTTTCTAAGTGAGAAACTGGAGTTCCCGGATTCAAGGAAATTCCTACTTTGGTTCCGTGGCTTTTGATTTCCTGAGCGAGTCTTACTGGAAAGTCGGTCGTCTCGATATGAAAGGTAATACAATAAGGATTGAGTTCGTAGTATTTTGCGACGTGATTCTCCGGTTTGGAAACCATCAAATGAACGTCTAACGGAATCGATGTGAGCGCTTTTACTTCTTTGCTGAGCGCTTCTCCAAAACTGATCTGAGGGACGAAATTTCCGTCCATCACGTCCATGTGCATGAGATCGATCGCCTTCGGATCGTAATCGGGAACGGTTTTTCCGAGTTCTGTAAGTTTGGTAGCTAAGATGGATGCGGAGATTTTCAAAGTTCACTCTCGTAGGATTTAGATTTTACTTTGGAATCGGTTGCGTCGAGCAAAGTCAACTTAGCGGTTCCTTTTCGATAGAAGACGGTTTGGAATTTTTCACCGTCTTTGAGAGTAACGGGAAGAGTCAGAACGTCGGCTTCTTCCTGATTCGGAGATTTTAAAACGGCCTTGTAATTTCCGTCGTCTCCAACCTCGTACGAAAACAATTCGTATCCGCTTTCCACGGCGAGTTCCGGTTCGAAATAAAATACTTTGAAACGGATTTCGTCCCCTTCGAGTCTTGCGGAGGAAACGAGCCCGTTTTCGGAACGAACCCTTGTATGAACGACTTCTTCCACTCTACTTTTGATTCCGGAACGGGTCAGACTTTTTTGAACCAAGGGAAAGGAAGCTCCTTGGAAAGAAGTCGGGGAAAATTCTTCCTTGGTTTTGCTCGGAGCCTTGGTCACGAGTAAGAATACTTTTTCTCTCGCAGAGGTGTTTTTACCGGCCTCCGGAATTTGATCGATGACCGTATTCGGAAGTTGATCCGCTTGCGGTTCTATGTAAGTGATCCCGCCGATCTGCATTTCCACATAGGTTTCTCCCGAAAGAACTTTTTGGAGATTGGCTCTTGCGGAGTCTATGGATTGTCCTCTGACATCGGGAACGATGAGACGATCGAGTCCTACGTTTACGGTAAGAACGATTTTACTTCCCGCTTCGATTTCTCTTCCGGGACGAATGGATTGATAAAGGATGATTCCGTCTGTTTTGTCCGGATAACGTTTGTTTTCCAGACGCACTTTGAGTTGAAGACGATTGAGTTCGTTGTGAACTTCCGGATAGGATTTTCCGATCAGGTCCGGAATGATTACCTTTGCCGTACTTTTGGTTCTAACGAATACGACTAAGAAGGCCGCGCTGAAAAATAAAAGAAGACCGGCCGCTAAGAATAAGATGTAACCTCCGATTGGAAGATACTTTTCTTTGATTTGTTCCTGATTCACCCGAATGTTTCCCCTTCTTGGATTCTGAAACCGTTGAGAAAATCGGATGCAGACATCCTGTTTTTATTTTCCGGTTGCAATTCCAGAATTTCCAGAAATCTACCATCACCACACTGTGTAAGAAGGCCTTTTTTGTCCAACCGTTTCAATTTGCCAGGGCCTGGATTCGATTCGGGAGGCAGGGAAGAATGTCTTGTTTTGAGGATGTTCAACCTTTTTCCTCGGAACGTGGTAGTTCCCACAGCGTCCGGGTATAAGGCGCGGATTCGATTGTGAAGTTCTTCCGCTCGAAGGTTCCAATCCAAAATTCTATCCTCGGATTTGATTTTACCGCAGTAAGTGGCTTTCTCGTGATCTTGCGGAGTCGCAGAGAAAGGTTTTCCGTTGAATTCTTTTAAGAGCTGGAGAATCGCTTCGATACCCGCGTCGGTGATCTTATCCATCAAGGTTCCGGTATTGTCTTCCGAAGAAATTTCCACTTCCTTGGAAACGAGAATGTCCCCTTCGTCCATCTTTTCGCCAATGTATTGAATCGTGATTCCCGATCGACTATAACCCTTCCAGAGAGCGGTTTGCACCGGAGAAGCACCTCGTAAATCCGGTAACAAAGAACCGTGTAAGTTGATCGAGGTCAGAGGTGCGTGCGCGTACACTTCTTTGGGAAGAATGGAACCATACGCGAATACAACGTAGAGATCCGCCGGAAAGGAACCGAAATCGGCGATCGCTTTTTCTTTTTCCTTTTTGATCGATTCGTATTGAAAGACCGGAAGATTGTGCGCGAGCGCGATTTTTTTTACCGCACCCGGTTCCGGCGTTTTGCTTCTTCCTTTGGGGCGATCGGGATTGGTTACGACGAACAAAACTTCCGCAAGTTTCGAGTCGATCAATGCCTGTAAAAGTTTTGCGGAATGTTCCGGGGTTCCAAAGTAGCCGAGTTTCATGTTCTTACACCAAGTCCAAAGGATCGAAGTCGATTTCCAAATACACTTTTTTGGAAAGTTTCAAAGGACGAATTTCTTTTTTAAAAATTTCCCTCCAAGTATTCAAGGAGGAAGTTTTGAGAATGATATGATTGCGGAAGTTAGAATCGATTCGATAAAAAGGACAAGGCGCCGGTCCGAGTAAAACCGTATCCTTGGAAGGAAAGAATTTTTTGAGAGCGGAAAAAACGAGTTCGATCGTTTCTAAAGAGACTTGTTCGTCCTTGGAACGGGAAACGATTCGAACGAGTCTAGAAAACGGGGGATAAAAAAGATCCTTTCGCACCGGGATTTCGGATTCATAAAATTGAATGTAGTTTTGGCTGGTCGCCATCTGGATCACCGGATGATCGGGAGCGTTGGTTTCGATCAAAACTTCTCCCTTGAGAGTCGATCGCCCCGCTCTTCCCGCAACCTGAGTCAAAAGCGAAAATACTCTTTCGTTGGCTCGGAAGTCCGGAAGTCCGAGTCCGATTCCGGCGTTCAAAACGCCGACTAACGTAACCTGAGACGCATCGAGTCCCTTTGCGATCATCTGCGTTCCCGTTAGAATATCGATTTCTCCGCCAAGAAGACGGGATATGACTTCGTTTAACAAACTTCGATCCTGGATCGAATCCTGATCGATTCGTTCCACCCTTGTATGCGGAAACGCTTCGAGAAGATTCTCCTCGAGCTTTTGGGTTCCGGTTCCCTTGAGGGTCAGACTTTCTCCCATTCTTCTTTCCAAAGAATCCAAGGTTTCCGTATGACCGCAGAGATGACAGATCGCCGTTCCCTTTTTATGATAACAAAGATTGGTCGTGCAGTTCGGACAGGGAACGTAAGAAGACGTGGAAGGAGAATAGATCAGAGGACTATAACCTCTTCGATTCAAAAGAAGAATGACCTGTTCCTTTTTGTCTAATCTTTGTTTGATTGCAAAGGAAAGTTCGGAACTGAGAACGTTAGACTCCTTTTGATTCTCCACGATCCGAACCGTTGGAGGCAAAACTCCTTCCGGTCTTTTGGTAAGAGTATGAAGATGAATCTTTCTTTCTTTTGCGAGGTGATAGATTTCGAGCGATGGCGTTGCCGTTCCCATGACGAGGACTGCGTTGTTGGTTTTACATCTTTGCATCGCCACTTGACGAGCGTGATAACGCGGGCTCGAATGTTCCTTAAAGGAAGAATCATGATCCTCGTCTATGATGACAAGACCTAAGTTTGAAACCGGAGCGAAGATCGCGCTTCTCGTTCCGACCGCGATTCTTTTTTTACCGCTTAAAAGTTCGTTATACGCTTTGAATTTTTCGGAAACCTTGAGCGCCGAGTGAAGCACCGCGAGTTGACCCGGAAAGATGAGTTCCAGTTTTCGAATGATATGAAACGTCAAACTGATTTCGGGAACAAGAAGGATCACGGAACGATTCGGTGTTTCGAGCGCCTTCTGGATGAGATGAATATAAACTTCCGTTTTGCCCGAGCCGGTGATTCCGAATAAAAGATGAACCGCGGTTTGTCCGAACGTGGAAAGAATATTTTGATAAGCGACTTCCTGTTCTTCGTTGAGTTTGACCGGTTTCCCTTCCGCGTCCGAAGGAAATGCTTCGAGTTTGACCTGTCTTCTTCCCGCGGGAATCATCTTATAGATACATTCGCCGAGAGAAGCGATGTATTGATCCTTCATCCAATACGCGAGATCGATTTGTTCTTTGAGAACGATCGGAGTTTTATCAATGATCTTTTCCACGGGAAGAACCTTATAGTTCGGTTCATTTTGGTGGACGGATACGATGATTCCTTCCTCTTCTCGGTTTCTCAATTTGGCGAGAACGCGTACGCCTACTTGAGTATTCGCAGGAACTTCGTATGTGAAGGTGTCGTCTTCGACCGGAAGATCGAAGGCAACTTCCGCGTAATAGATCAAAGTATATCCTTGAGTTTGTTTTGAAAAAGGGCGAGCTGGGAAAGAATACTTTCCTTGATCGAGATCTCTTCCTTTTTGATCGTCTCGAACTCGAAGGATTCTTTATCGCCTTTGAAGTTTTTGCGTTTTGTTTCGATCGCGGAAATCGCTTCGGGAGAACGTAATACGATCATCGGAATTCCGGGAAGGAAGTCTAATGTTCTTCCCATCATTTCAAGAGCTTTTTCTTTTCCGTAAACCGCGATCGCGCTCGTTCCCAAAAGAATGATTCCTTTGATATTTTCGGAATCGATGGTTTCCTTAACCTGGGTTTCGCACTTTTCCGTTCTCAGCTTCCAATCCTCGGCGTTCGATTTGGAATGAGCGAAAATACAGGCCGGATATTCCTGATAATAAAATTCTTTGTGACTGAAGCCGAATTGTTTTTGGATCATTCTTCCGAATAGATCCTCCGATTCCTTGTTTCTAAAGATCTGATCCGGTGATGTTTTGGAAAAGGAAGGTCTTCCGGGGGCGATCTCGCCCGTATAATGAAGTACTAATATGGGTTTTCGTCCCTTGATGAGAAAGTTGCGGACCGCGCTGATTCGATCCGCGCAGAGTTTACATACGAAATTTCTTTCCGCGGCTTTGGCGGGTCTACGAACCTGGATGCCTTCCGCTTCCAACGCTAAATCGTCCGAACGCGAACCTTGTGTCGAAGGATTCCAATCCTCTTTCCAAACAAGCTCCGTGGTTTCGGGAGGTTTTTCTCCCGCAAATTGGTGGATCGGAACCTGTTTTTTTTGGATCAAAAACCGGAGATCGCCGAGGATTCTTCCGAGACCGGTGAGAATTTCCTTATCCATCCGTGTATTGATCCGAAGAAATGTTAAGCGACTTCATCTTTCTGTAAAGATGCGAACGTTCGATTCCGAGAACACGAGAGGTGCGGGTTACGTTTCCTTCGTTAGTCTGTAACGTTTTTATAATATACTGTCTTTCGAATTCTTCCTTTGCCTTTCGGAAGTCTCCGAGTTCCACCATTTCGTTGGCGGTTTTGAATCCCTTGAGCGCGTCCCTCGCGTCGTTTGCGGTGATCGTCGCTCCCACGGTCATGATACAAAGTCGTTCCATGATGTTCTTGAGTTCTCGAATGTTTCCCGGCCAAAAATGATTTTGTAGAATCGAAACGGCTTCGGATTCTATTTTTTTAGGAGGAAGATTATTTTCCTCCAAGGTTCTTGAGATATAATAATCCACGAGTAAGGGAATGTCGGAGGTTCTTTCCCGCAAAGGGGGAATTATGATCGGAATCACGTTCAAACGATAATACAAGTCCTCTCGAAACTTTCCGTCTCGAATCGCCTCTTCCACGGGAATGTTGGTCGCGGCAATGATACGAACGTCCACAGTGATCGTTTCCGTGCTTCCCAATTTTTCGAATCTTTGTTCCTGAAGAATCCGAAGCACCTTTGCCTGAGTGGACAAGGACATATCGCAAATCTCGTCCAGAAAAAGTGTTCCTCCGTTGGCGGCTTCGAACTTTCCGATTCTCGAATCCGTGGCTCCCGTAAAAGCCCCTTTCGTAAAACCGAATAACTCGGATTCTATGAGTTCCTCGGGAATCGCGGCACAGTTCATCTCCACAAAGGGCTGATCCGCTCTTTTCGAATTTTTGAATATAGTTTTTGCTACGAGTTCCTTTCCGGTTCCATTCTCCCCATAGATAAAAACTCGGGCGTTTGTCGCGGCGGCTTGTGCGATCGCAAACTTGACTTTTTGGATCGCGGGAGAGTTCCCGAGAATTTCATCGTATTCTAATTTAACATCGGAAGCGGAACTTTTATCGTCTGGTTTGATTACGTTTTCGATCGCTTGTAAAACCTTCTCGATGGAAAGAGGTTTTTCCAAAAAATCCACCGCGCCCTTCTTTGTAGAAGCCACGGCGATTTCGATCGTTCCATGACCGGAGATCATCAAAACGGGAAGAGTCGGATATAGTTTTTTACATTCGTCGAGGACTACGATTCCGTCTTCTTTGCCGAGCCAAACATCCAAAAGAATCAAAGACGGTCTTTCGCTTTTGAGTTGTTTGAGAAGTGTTTTGCCGGTGGAAAACGTCTCCACTTCGAAATTCTCATCCTCCAAAATTTCCTTGAGTGACTTTCTGATTTCGGGTTCGTCGTCGGCGATAAAAATTTTCATGAATTGTAAACGGTTAGGAAACGGGCAACTCGATTTGAAATCGACAACCCCCCATATTGGAAGAATCTATCGAGATATGCCCGTTGTGGTCAATCACACTTTTCTGAACGATCGCAAGACCGATCCCGGATGTATTGTTGTTTTTGGTCGAGTAATAAGGTTCGAAAACTTTTTGTTTCAGTTCGGGAGAAATTCCAATTCCGTTATCCTCGATCGAGATGACGGCCACTCTTCGCATAATCTTTCTCGTCGTGGAGGCGGTGATGTGAATGGTTCCGATATAATCCGGAGTTTCTTCCTTTTCGCGTTTTCTTTCGATGGCTTCGATCGAATTTTTCACAAGGTTCGTAAGAACTCTTAGAATAATTTTTTGATCCAGAAAAAGTTGCGGAAATCCCTTCGCGATGTTCGTTGTGATTTTGATTTGGGGGGTATGTTCGAAAAGTTTCACAGCTTCGAGAATGATCGGTTCCAAGTTTTGATTGATGAGTTTCGGCGCAGGCATACGCGCAAAATCCGAGAATTCGTTTACGAGGTGTTCCAGGACTCGAACCTGTTTGATAATGGTATCCGTTCCCGTGGAAACGATTTCACGGAACTGTTCCATGTTTTCCGATTTCATTTTTCTACGGATTCTCTCCGCGGAAAGTTGAATCGGTGTAAGCGGGTTTTTGATTTCGTGCGCCATTCTTTGCGCCACTTCCTTCCAAGCGGCGATTCTTTGACTTCGCATCAGTTCCGCGTCTTTCGATTTTAAATCCTGAACCATCTGGTTGAAGGAATCGATGAGCGCGCCGATCTCACCGGCTTCTCGAATTTCCAAACTGATGTCGGTTTCACCCATGGAAATTTTTTGAGTCGCGTTTGCGAGTTCTATGATCGGTCTTGAAATTTTTCTCGCGAACAAAAGCGAAAAGTAAATCGCCAATAGAAAGATGGAAACCGTAATGATGCTAAACGTTAAACGAATTCGATACGGAAGTTTTTCTTTCGCTAAGTCCGCGCGATCGTAGTTTCTTCTGGTGGAAATGAGAGAATATACGATCTTCTCCTCGCCTTTGTGAACTCGAATTCCCGTTTGCAGAGAATACTCTCCGACCGGAAACGGAACACGTATGAAATACATACAGTAATCCGGTCTGTAACTCAGAAATTCTTTCCAGTTGGAAGTTTTGGAAAAACTTTTGAAATTCTTTTCGAGAGGTCTGTATTTCAAACCCCTGTTTTCCAAAATGGATTTTTCCTTTTCGTAAATTCCCACATAGAACTCGTCGCTTTGGATCAGATTGAGTTTGGACGCGCCCGCGACCAGCGATTCCAAGTTGAGGGGTTGCATTCTTAAAAAACTTTCGAGCAATCTCGTTTTTTCCACGAGGAGTTTCTTTTTGGGGATTTCTTCGTTCGAGATCAGAGTTTCGCCCGAGGAAAGCGCCTCTTCAATGTCGATCCCGTAAAAACGTTCGTATAGTTTTCCGGTGATGTTCGAGGAAAGAAAAAGAATCGGGACCGAAGGAAGAAGAGCTACGAAGATAAACGATAACGTTAGGCGATACCGGATCGAACTTTTGAGTCTTCCGGTTTCCAGGTTCCTTTTGTTTCTATAAAAGTAAGAGATCAGAAGAGAAAGGGAAAAAAGAGGAATGAAGTAGAAAATATAAACTACGATCCGATCCAAAAAACCGATATCGTCCGCAAAGGAATCCTGACCCGAAAATTGGATCACTTCCGCCAAAACCACGGAAAGGAGAATGATCAATCCGAGGATCAAAAGATCCCTGAGATAATATCTGGTTTCGTCGTTCATAAGTTTTGTCGTCGATTTTGTTAAACGAAATCGTTGTTTACGATATTGCTCAGTGCCTCCAGGGCTTCGTCTTCCTTTTCTCCAGTAACTTGAATTTTGAATTCGTTTCCGGGTGCGAGCGCGAGCATCATAAGTCCCATGATACTTTTGCCGTTTACGACGACGTCGTCCTTTACTACCGTGATTTCACAGGGAAACTTGGACGCGCAGTTGACGAAGACCGAAGCCGGTCTTGCGTGCATTCCGGTTCCGTTTTCATTGATTTTGAGGAGAATTTCTTTCAACTTTACCCTGCTGGAGATACTGACTCAGTTTTTGATTGAATTCCTGCGCCGCGTTTTTACCGAGTTTACGCAGACGTTGGTTCATCGCGGCGGTTTCGACGATGATCGGAATGTTTCTTCCCGGTCGAACCGGAACTCGGATGAGAGGAATCTGAACGCCCAGAAGTTCTTCGGTGGGATTTTCAAGCCCCGTTCGATCGAAGTCCTTATCCTCGGTCCATTCTTCCAGATGAATGATGAGCTCTATGAGTTTGTGATCGCGGACCGAACCGATTCCGAATATATCCTTTATATTCAAAATTCCTAATCCACGGATTTCCATGTGATGTCTCAATAAATCCGAACAGGTTCCGATGAGATAACTTTCGGAAAGTCTACGGATTTCCACCATATCATCGGCTACAAGACGATGTCCCCTTTCGATGAGTTCGAGTGCTGTTTCGCTTTTTCCGACTCCGCTTTTTCCCGAAAGGAGAATTCCGATCCCGAAAACCTCGATCAAAACCCCGTGTCTCATCGTTCTCGGCGCAAGACTTCGATCCAAAATTCCGGAGATCAAGGTGATGAACTTATGCGTGGAAACGTCAGAGATCATTAGAGGAATTCCGAGTTGTTCGCAATTTTCCATAAAAATCTGAGGAGGCATGTTTCCGTGCGTGAAGATGATACAGTTGAGATGAAAACTAAAAAACTCCGCGGCGATTTTTTTCAGATCCTCGGGAGTTCTGGAAGTGATGTAAGCCCATTCTCCCTTGCCGAAAATTTGAATCCGATCGTGTGCGAAACTTTCGTAAAAGCCGGTGAGTGAAAGACCGGGGCGATTGATCTCGGACATGTTGATCCGATTCATCAGTCCTTTTTCACCCGCGAGCATTCGTAAACCCAACTCTTCGTGTTCGTTTAGAATATTGGAAACATTGATACCTGGCATGGACATAGGTTATCTCGACTCCAAGGACTTGACTTTTTTTCTTTGGCTTGAGGGAAGAATTTTCAGAATCTTTCTGTACTTCGCTACCGTTCGTCTTGCGATTTCGATTCCCTGTTTTTGGATCGCTTCCACGATTTCCTGATCGGAAAGAGGATTGTCGGATTGTTCTTCTTTGACGAGATTTCGAATGAGGTCGTGGATTTTTTTGGAGGATTCGATTCCTCCTTCGGCAGAACGAACGCCCGAAGAGAAAAACCATTTTAACTCGAGAATCCCGCGCGATGTTTGTATGTATTTGTTCGAAGTGATTCTGGAAACCGTAGATTCGTGCATATCCAGTTTTTCGGCGATGTCCTTCAGAGTGAGCGGTTTGATATGCTGAATCCCTTTTTGAAAAAACGCGGTTTGCATTTCTATGATTGCGGAAGTTACTTTGAAAAGGGTTTGTCTTCTCTGGTTGACGGAACGGATCAACCATTCGGCGGATCCGAGTTTGGAAGTGATGTATTCCTTGTCGGTTTCCTTTGCGTTCTTTAGAATATTCTTATATTCTTTATTGATTTTGAGACGGGGAATCCATTCGTCGTTGATGTAGATGTCGAATTCTCCCTCTACTTCTCGTACGATTACGTCTGGGATCACGTAGTCCGGTTTGTTCGGTGTGTATAACGTGGCCGGGTACGGTTCCAATTTTTTGATTTCGGAAGCGAGAGATTCCACTGCTTCGAGTGAGATTTCCATCTTTTTGGAAATTGTCTTATAATCCAGTTTCTCCAGATCCTTGATATGATCTCGGATGAGCGTATGCAGTTTTTGATCTTCGGGTTTTAGAATCTTGGCTTGGATCAAAAGAGTTTCTTGAACGTCCTTGGCTCCGATTCCGATCGGATCCAGTCTGTGGATTTGATCGAGAACTTTACGAACTTTTTTTTCATTCAACTTCATCTCCGCGCAAAGATCCTGAATCGGAATCGTGATGAATCCGTGATCGTCCAGCATGGAGATTAGAATTTCACCGATCGAAATTCCTTCGGGTTTTAAACTCGAGAGTCTGAGTTGCCAAAGAAGGTGTTCCGACAAGGAACTTTTTTCGGGAGAGGATTCTATGTATTTTTGGTTTCGGTCGGACGCGTCCGAGCCCGCGCTTCCTGCGCGGTCCAAGGAAAAGTTATCCTGCCAAGTAACGTCCGAGTTTTTGATAAAGTCGTTCTTTTCTTTTCGACGAAGATCGTCTCTGCTGTATAGATCCGGGGTTCTGTTGCGTTCGGAAGCGTATTCTTCCTCAAGCATCGGATTTTCGACGAGTTCGGAACTGATTCGATCGGAAAGTTCAAGAGTCGATAAGGGTAAGAGTTCGATGGACTGTCTTAAGTCCTGGGTCATCACCAGTTTCTGGGTTTGTTTTTGAACCAGTGAGTGACCGAGATTCACAGCGTAAAGTCCTCGCCCAGATAAATTCTTCTCGTTTCGGGATCGTTGACAAGATCATGTGTGGAACCGGAAATCAAAATTCTTCCGCTATACATGATATAAGCGCGATCTGTGATCTTTAGGGTTTCCCGTACGTTGTGGTCCGTGATGAGAATTCCGAGTCCCCTTTCTTTCAGGGATTGGATCACAGTTTGAATGTCCTTTACCGCGATCGGATCCACACCCGCGAACGGTTCGTCTAACAAGATAAAGTCGGGATTCGTTACAAGCGCTCTTGCGATTTCACAACGTCTTCTTTCCCCGCCCGAAAGAGTATAACCCTTTTGATTGGCGACCCTCATGATTTGTAGTTCTATGAGAAGTTCGTCTCTTCGTTTGATAATTTCGTCTCTGGAAAGATTCATCGTTTCGAGAATCGCTTCCAAATTTTCCGCGACGGTCAGCTTACGAAAGATGGAAGCTTCCTGTGCGAGATAACCCACGCCGAGTCTTGCGCGGATATGCATGGGAGAATCGGTGACGTCTTGTCCGTCGATAAAAACTTTACCGGAATCGGGTCTTACGAATCCCACGGACATATAAAAGGAAGTTGTCTTGCCCGCACCGTTCGGACCTAAAAGTCCGACGACTTCCCCTTTTTTGATATTGAAACTGGCTCCGTCTACGACCTTTCTTTTGTTGTAGACCTTGACCAGGTTATCCATTCGGAAGGTTTTGCTCATATTCTTAGCTTACTTTCCGGGAACGATTCCATCGGTCAAAAGAGCGCGGCCTTCTCTTGGGAAGAATATGATTCTTCCTGCATGAATGTCCCTGCCGTTTTTTCTCAGAGTCGGATTTCCCTCAAGATACACTTTTTCCTCTTTTTCAAAATAAGTGGCGTATTCTCCCGTTGCGGAAGAATCCTTTCCTTCAATTAGAACGTTTCCTCGAATTACGGTTTCGTTTTTATCCATAAACCGTTCGAACTCGACTGCGGTCATCGTGCTCGTGATCGCGTCAGTCTTTTTGTCTAAGAAATCGATTTTTCCCGAATCGGTCAAATGAATGTACTGATCGTTTTTAAAGTAGTCAAGGACATTCCCGGAGAGGATCAATCTGTTTTCACGATCGTGAACCGTGATTTGATTTCTTGCTTCGATCTTGGATGAATTTTTTCCGTAGCTGACTAACTTTTCAGCATTCATTTTTAGATTTCTGCGGTAAATCGTAGCATTTCCATAGAGCCCCACTCTGGTTTCTCCATTCTCATCCTTGTCGCTGATGAGTTGATCCCCTTTCATGATGGCGACTCTCGTAACTTCCCTTTTGGTTTTTTCTTCAAGCGCCGGAGAATCTTTTTTATCCTTGTTCTCTTTGTTGTCTACGGTTTCCGTTTCGGTATAATTTTGGAAAAGAATACTTTCTCCGGTTAACTCAACTTTGTTGATGTTCGTATAAAACGTAAGTTGTTTTCCGGTGAGATAACGATCTTTTGCGATGAGAATCGGATCTGGATCGGTTGTGATCTTGTCTGAGTCCTCTTCGAACACAGCTTCCTTACAAAGAATGGTGATCTGAGGATGTGCTATGACAACGTTCTCTTTGAGTAAGGTAGTTTTTTTGGCGAGATTTCTTTCTATGAATGTCGCGGAGATCACCGTTTTGACTCCGCTTTTATCCGTGTGAAAAAGTCGTGGACGATCCTTGATAAAAACCTTTTCTTCGAACTTATCGTATTCTCCGACTCCGGCGCGAAGTGTAACTCCGTTGTCCCCGTCTTGAATGACGACTCCCCCTCTTAAGAATCCCTTGAACGCGTCCTTTCCATAGATTTCGATCTGATTTGCGGAGAGTTTTACTTTTTTGTGCTGAATCCAAGCGCCCCCGTCCAGGATAAACGCCGTCACCTTCAAACCCGAAACGGTTTTGTCTTCTTGGGTTAAGGAAGAGCCGCCCCAAAGAGTCGGAAAGGTAGGAGTGTTGTTGTTTTTCTTTTCCGGGTTTTCGGGAAGAACGTTTACGAACTTTCTGTCCGCAGTCTCGCTCCCCACAGGAATCGGAGGTTTTACGTTTCCGTAATATGAGAAAAACGGAATGCATAAAAAAAGGAATATACGGATGTTTCGAATCACGGGGACCCGGCCGCTTTCAAGGGGTTCGTGCCGCCTTGTGTGATCGCGCTCGGCTTAAGAATCGTGAACTTATTCAAATCCTTATCGGCTCTGAGTCCGATTCCGCGGATTGTGGTTCCGTCCGCGCTTACCGTAACTTCCGAATCGGATACGAGTTTTTTCGTATCCATATTGTATTCCATCGCTTTGGCGGTAAGAGTTTTGTTGTCTTCGGTTCTTAGGAAAATTTTACCTTCCAAGATCATCAATCTTGTCTTGTGATTGATTTCCCCTTTTTCGGAAAGAAGTTTGGATTTGAATTTTCCACCCTCATATTGATCGAAGTCGATATTGTAGAAGATGGTTTTATTCTCGTTTACATAGACGTAGGATTCTTCCGCTCTGAGTTCCCACTGAAGTTGGCCGTTCTCATCATAGGCTTCCCGTTTGAAGTTACGAATGGAAACCGAAGAACCGCTTTCTCTTTCCTTCTCCACTCTTTCGTAATTTACTTTTTTGCAATCGAAGAATGAAAACGTGAAGAAGACACAGACAACCGAAAGGAAAAAGATTCGAAGTCGATTGATGTTGTTCTTCTTCATAAAATAAGGTCGGGGTCGGTTTCGTCAGTTTCTGGAAACGAGAATTTCTTTTTTGATATAACGATCCAAACCGATCATCTCCTTCAAAAGGGATTTGATCTGAGAAAGCGGATATTGAGTCGTTGCGTCGGAAAGCGCCTTTTCAGGATCCGGATGGACTTCCATAAAAATTCCTTCTATGCCGAGAGAAACTGCGGAACGAAGAACGCTTGGAATGAATTCTCTTTGTCCACCGGTGCTGTTTCCCGCGGCGCCCGGAAGTTGAGCGGAATGGGTCGCGTCGAATACGACCGGGATATCGAACCCGTGGATGATCGGAATCGCTCTTCCGTCGAAGATTAGATTTCCGTAGCCGAAGGAGGTTCCTCTTTCGGTTACGATACATTTTTCGTTTCCGGATTCTTTCATCTTAACCGCGATATGACGCGTGTCGGCCGGAGCTAAGAATTGTCCTTTTTTTACGTTCACCCACCTTCCGGTTTTAGCGGATTCCGCGATGAGATCGGTTTGTCTGCAAAGAAATGCGGGAATTTGATAGATGTCGATCACGTCCTTTAGAGGAGCGATCTGATAAGTTTCGTGAATGTCCGTTAGAACGGGAACGTTGTATTTGTTTTTGATATATTCTAAATTCTTAATACCTTCGGCGAGTCCCGGTCCGCGATAGGAATTTACGGAGGAACGGTTCGCTTTGTCGAAACTGCTTTTGAATATATAAGGAATTTTTAATTCTCCGCAGATCTCGATCATTTCCGCGCAGACACGGTCCAATAGATCCCGATTTTCCATAACGCAGGGACCGGAGATGAGAAAGAACGGTTCGTCTCCTCCGATTTTGGCTCCGTTTAAAAAATCTCTCTTGGTGCATGTATTGTCTTTCATGTTTATCCTTTCTTTGAGTATTTCACGGTAGCACCGATAAATCCAGCGAATAAAGGATGCGGCGCCGTAGGTTTGGATTGAAATTCGGGGTGGAATTGAACTCCGATAAACCAGTTGTGTTTCGGAATTTCCACGATCTCCACTAGGTTGTCGTCGGGCGATGTTCCCGCGATCACCATTCCGTTTTCCTCATATTGTTTTTTGTAACGGTTCGTGAATTCGAATCTATGTCTGTGACGTTCGTGAATCAGTTCGGATTTGTATTCTTTAAAAGTAAGGGTGTCTTTTTTGATTTTACAAGGATAAGAACCGAGTCTCATCGTTCCGCCCATCTGTTCGATATCGTTTTGTTCTTCCAAAAGTGAAATCACCGGATGTTCGGTGTCCGGTCTGATCTCGGTGGAGTTTGCGTCTTTGAGACCGAGAACGTTTCTTCCGTATTCCACGACCGCACACTGCATTCCGAGACAGATTCCGAAAAAAGGAATTCCTTTGGTTCTTGCGTATTGGATCGCGAGAATTTTTCCTTCGATTCCTCGATCTCCAAAACCGCCCGGAACCAAAATGCCGTGTACGTTTTTTAAAGAATCGGCGACGTTGTCCTTGTCGAGGTTTTCAGGATCGATTTTTACGAATTCGACTTTCGCGTTATGCGCGATTCCACCGTGGGAGAGACTTTCGTAGATGGAACGATATGCGTCCTGTAAGGAAATGTATTTTCCGACAACGGCGACTTGAACGGTTTCTTTCGTGGTGAGAAGTCCTTTCACCATAGAATCCCATTCGTTGAAGTCGGAAGTGCGGAGTTCGATTCCCATCGTTTTGAGAACGACCTCGTCGAGTTTTTCTTCCTTATACATTTTAGGAATTTCGTATATAGATGTGGAGATGTCGCTTGCGGAGATTACGTTCTCTTCTTTTACGTTGCAAAAGAGGGAAAGTTTGTTTTTCATTTCCTTGGTCATCGGTTGGGAAACACGGCAAACGAGAATGTCGGGTTGGATTCCGAGTCCGAGTAACTCTTTAACGGAATGTTGAGTCGGTTTTGTTTTTGCTTCTCCTGCGGCTGTGATCGTAGGGACGAGTGTTAAGTGAACGAACAACACATTGGAACTTCCGTGTTCGTAACGCATCTGACGAATCGCTTCCAAAAAAGGAATCGATTCGATGTCGCCTACCGTTCCTCCGATTTCGACGATGATGAAGTCGGGGTTTTCTTCTCGGGCGACGATATACATCCGGTTTCGGATTTCGTTCGTGATATGAGGAACTACCTGAACGGTACGACCGAGGTAATCTCCCTTTCTTTCTCTTTGTATGACGGTATTATAAATCTGTCCGGTGGATACTGAATTCTTTCGTGTTAATTTGGAATGAGTAAAACGTTCGTAGTAACCGAGATCCAAATCGGTTTCGGCTCCGTCGGCGGTGACATATACTTCCCCGTGTTGGTAGGGACTCATAGTTCCCGGATCGATATTGATATAAGGATCCATTTTTTGGAGAGAAACCGTATATCCTCTGCTTTCCAACAAACAACCCAGAGCCGCGACCGTGACCCCTTTTCCAAGTGAGGAACTCACCCCTCCGGTTACAAAGATAAACTTAGTTCTCGACAACTTGCATTCCCGCCTTTCAGAACAGAGTTTTGAGTGTTTCCAGAAATTCAAACAGGAATTTCTAAGAATTCTGTCTCTAAAAAAATAGAAGGACTTCGTTTTAGAGTTTGAGGATTTTCTCGATGAGAAGCGAGGTGGATTTTCCGGGGACAAACGGCAAGATTTTGACTTCCCCGCCGAATTGACGAACGATCGGGGTTTCGGGGAGGTCGTCCACTTTGTAATCTCCCCCCTTTACGTGAACGGAAGGTTTTACGAGACGGATCAGATCGAGGGGCGTGTCCTGAGAAAAAATCGTGACCGCGTCCACAAATCTAAGATTAGAAAGTAGAATGGCCCGATCTTCCTCGGAAACGACTGGTCTTTGTTCTCCCTTGAGACGTTTTACGGAAGAATCTGCGTTGAGTCCCACCCAGAGAAAATCTCCGAGCTCTCTTGCTTGAGAAAGATAAGTAATGTGTCCTTTGTGAACCAAGTCGAAACAACCGTTGGTAAAAACGATTTTTTTGTTTTGCCGGATGGTGTCGGCGAAGTTTGCGGCCTGATCCCAGGGGACGATATGATTTTTTAAATCCATTCTTACTTTTGAAAACTCCCCATGGATTGAAGCGAGGCTTCGAGTTCGTCGGGTGTTACGGTTTCAGCTCCGAGTTTGGCAACGACTACCCCCGCGGCGGCGTTTGATACGACGCTTGCGTCTAGTTCGCTGAGCCCCGCCGCGTGATAAGCGGTGTAGGTGCTGATGACAGTATCTCCCGCTCCGGTTACGTCGAAGACCTCTCTTGCAACCGTCGGGATATGAAAAATTTCTTTTTTAGAAGAAAGATAAAGACTCATTCCTTTTTCTCCTCTTGTGATCATCAGAGAGGGACAGGAAAGTTTTTCCGAAATTTCTTCGGCGGCTTTTAATATCTCGGAATCGTTCTCAAGTTTTTTACCGATCGCCTTTCCCGCTTCGTGGTGGTTCGGGGTGAGAATGCTCACACCTTGGTAAAGAAAAAAATGACTTACTTGAGGATCTACCGTTACGATCTTTTTTTTATCCACACAAATCTTGGAAACTTCGCTGATGATTCTCGGTGTTAAAGTTCCCTTGTCGTAGTCGGAAAGAATCACCGCGTCTGCGGAATCGATTCTTTCCAAAAACGCTTTGAGAAGTTCGTCTTCCTCTTTTTGTGTGATCGGTTTTAATTCTTCCTTATCGATCCTACAAACTTGTTGATGTCCCGCGATCACTCTTGTTTTTAAAATGGTCGGTACGTCTTCGGATTGAATTAGAAAATTCTGATTTTGATCCGTCTTTTCGTTCGAGAGAAGTTCCGAAAGACTTTTTGCCTTTTCGTCTTTTCCGGCTCTTCCTAATACGATGGAAGTCACACCTAAGCTCGATAAATTTTTGACAACATTCCCCGCCCCGCCTAAGGTTATTTTTTCCTTTCGAACCCAGACAACCGGAACGGGAGCTTCGGGTGAAATTCGATTCACTTCTCCGATCAGATATTCATCCAGTATGAAATCTCCGATTACGATGATTTTTAAATTTTTAAGATTCGCCGTGGAAGTTTGAAAGCGGTTTCGATCGAGATAATACAAATTCTACTAGTCCTTGGGATTTTGATTTACGGTTTCTCTCTAAGCAGTTATAGTATCCTTCCCGTGTCAACCACTACTGTCCCCATCTTTCCGTTGCCGGAAATCATTCTATTCCCTGGGACATACCTACCGCTTCATATCTTTGAGCCGCGTTATAGATTGATGCTCGATTATTGTATGGAATCCGGAGAAGAATTGGCCGTTGCGCCCATTCTTCCCGCCAAGTCGAGAACTCCTTCCAAACATCCCGAAATCGAAACGGTTTTCGGCTGGGGAAAAATCATTCGAAGAGATCCTCTGCCCGATGGTCGATCGAATATTCTTTTGGAGGGAAAGGGAATCGCCAAACTGATCGACTACGAAACCGTGGAACCCTTCCGAGTTGCGCGCATCGAAAAGATAGAGCCCGATTTCGAATATCTCAGAGATGAGGATTTTAAAAAAACATTTGAAAGACTTCTCTTTCTTACAAAACGAATTCTTCTTTCGGAAGGCGCCGGAGAAGATTTGATTCTTCGAATGAATGAACTCATGACACATCCTTTTCCGATCGATTTTATAGCTTCGATTCTCAATTTTGAATTTTCCAAAAAGCAGGAGATTCTTGTGGATCCGAATCCTTTGGAGAAAACGAAAATTCTTATGGAGATTGTGGAAGAATTGAATCTGAAAGAATGAGTCTTCTTCGGTTTTCGTTTTTGTCGTTTTTCCTTGTTTGATTGTTTGCAGTTGGATTACGTCGGTTGGCGGTCGGTAGATTCTTTTTTTGGGTTTCTGTTTTCTGTCCGCGAGAGCGCTTTCGGTAACTGTACTTTGTATGGGCGTTTTATTACTGAATTCCGATCAAGAAATCCGTTCGATTCTTCAAGAAAGAAAAACGGAGGTTGTTACTTTTTTAGTTCCCGAAGCAACATTGCTCGCGTTGAACGAAAAGGCGCGAAAAAATATCGGTAAACAGATTCCGATTCTTTTGACTTATTATTCCAAGTATCTTTCCACGACAAACCGTTTGGGGAAGAATGCTCGTAAAACAACTTATCAACCTAGTCCGGGTAAAGAAAAAATGAAGCGAATCAATGTGCGTTTGAGCACTGGAAGTTGGGCTTTACTCAGCGCCCTTGCTCAGGTTCACGGGGTTTCTCGGTGTTATCTATTTAATTATTTACTTTGGTTGGAAAACGTTGGGGTTGGGAATTCTATCGTGAGAACTATGAATGAAGGAGGTCCTACATTTCACAGTAATTACAAATACATCCTCCACCTCGATCTACTCAAAAACGAAATAACGCGCAGATTAGAATGCAACCCACAAGATACTTTTTACGTAGTAAATTACGAAAGCCTCTACAGTTCCTAAAGAATCCCAAAACTTATACCCAAAGCTTGAAGCTACGATAAAAAGCCAAAAGCGCTAAACAACGCTTACTCATCGGAAAAACAATCGAAAGGATCGACCATTCGATCGATATCTTCCGACGAGGCAATGGCGAGACAAGCCGAAGCAGGCACTATCCAATTAAGATTGAACTTTCTTAAACACCCGACGAGACGTCACATACCGATCAATCCACCATTTCATGGAAATCTTATCGATCACAACGCCTCTCGTCGAGGAAGCATGCGCGAATTCCTTGTCACTGATGACAAGTCCTACGTGCGTAATCTTACTTTGATTCGGTGAAGCGGAAAAAAAGATCAAATCCCCCGCACGTAAATTTTCATGGGACACCTTACTCCCCGAATTCGCCTGTTCTCTACCCAATCGAGGAACGATTTTTGTGGGAACTCCTACCCTCTTATCGGTCAACGAATTAAACGTGAACCCGGAACAATCCACACCTTTCTTCGAGGTCCCACCCCAATAATAAGGAGTTCCAAGCCATTCTTTCACGACGGAAAGTAAATAAGAAGAATGTAATGTTTCCCAATCTTCCTTGGCGGCGGGAACGGGAGCGTCCGGCTCTACTTCGGGAACCAAAGGCAGATCGGGAATATTCTCCTCAAACCCGAACTTAGGCCGATCCCCGATCACAATTTCACCGGCGGAATCCAAACCGCTATCTAAACTTCTCGCGGTCGCGATCGAACTCGTCCAAGAATCCAAGGATTTACTTTTGGTTCCGTCGTGCAAAGATTTGAGCTGGGACAAAAGATCGGAGGCAAGCGTATAACGATCATTAGACGGATTAAAAAAAATCGCCTGCCGAAAGGAAGAATCCGTTTTTTCAAACGGAGAATTCGCCCCCTTGCTCGGAAGAAGGCTGAGAATTCTCGAAGCAAGTCGATTCTCAGGAATCCCCGCGTATTTACCCGCGATCAAAGCGCGACCACCGGCCAAAATTGAAAAACCGTCCCAACGGGACTTCAAAGCGGTGGATAAAAACACATTTCGGATCTCTTCCCGAATTCCCGCCTTGTCTGTTTCCTTAACGAAAAGAGAAACCAAAACGAAATCCTTATCGCTCAGTTTTTGTTTGGAAAGAATCGGGATCGCGTCCTCAGCCTCGGTAAAACGCATACCCGAAAGAGAAACATAGTATTGATTCACGATCAGATCCGCGATCGTATCCGGGGCAAGGCCTTCCATGATCGCCCAGGGAATCGTATTCTTCGTGATTTCGATTACTTTCGGATCTTTCGATTTACCGCCTAACTTTTGAAAGACGGAATTTCGAATCAAAAGGGTTTGACCGGTTTCAAAATCCTCTTTGAGCAGGTCGGAAAACGGGTCCGCAAAAACGGAAACTGGAATCCAAAGAACGGCGAAAAGAATCGTCAGAATTCGAAACATCATCATCTCCTAATATATCAATTTTAGAATATAGTAAAACGAGAATTCTCGCGTTGTGTTGTCATTGATCCCCACCGTGCATCCAAATTTGGAACTTCTTTCTTGCCAAATAAAGAATCAAACCTCCCGAAAAAGCGAGACAGGTAAACATTCCGAAGAACGTCGGAAAACTGTCCGTTCTCATAAGACCTGCCAATTCTCCCGCGAGAATATTCCCGAAAAAACTGGAAAGAAACCAAACGCCCATCATAAACCCGCCGAGATGGCTCGGAGCCAACTTCGTAACGAGCGCCAATCCGCCTGGAGAAGTAAACAACTCACCGACGGTAATACAAAGAACCATTAGAAAAAGCCAGATCGCAGAAATCTTATGACCGATTCGAAAGTCAAGGGTGACTAACGTCAAAATCAGAAATCCAAAACCCAAAATAAAAAAACCGTACGCGAACCTGGTCGAAGTATCCGGTTTCCAATTCTTTTTAGCAAGTACGGTCCAGAAAGAAGCGATTACAGGCGCTAAGATCAAAATCAAAAGAGGATTCAAAGACTGGAAAAAAGGAGTGGGAATATCGTAGCCGAACCAATTTCGATCCACGTGACGATCGATAAAAAGATTCATAGAAGAGCCGATTTGTTCGAATACCGCCCAGAAAATGATCGCAAAGGCGGTAAAAATCAGAATCACCGTGAGTCTTTGTTTTTCTTCCCGAGTTAAAGGAGAATGCCTGCGTCCTTCCTCGATATGATTCTTTTTGCCGGGTTCGAAAACCCGATCCGAAAATCTTTTTTGTCCGAAGAGAAAAATCAAAATTCCGAATAACACACCGAAGGCGGCCACTCCGAATCCGTAACCCCAACCGAAGGATTTGCTGAAATATCCGCAGAAAAGAGGCCCTAAGAAACCGCCGAGATTGATTCCCATATAAAAGATCGTAAACCCGGAATCTTTCATGTGGGTTTTGTTTTCTTCTTCGTAGATTCTACCCACAACCGTGGAGATGTTCGGTTTAAAAAAACCGACCCCGACGATGAGCAAGGCCAAACCGAAAAGAAAGAACGGCTTCGTTTCAAAGGCAAGACACAGATGGCCGAACATCATCAACGTCGTTCCCAAAAAGATGGATTTTCTAAAACCCAAATAACGGTCCGCGAGATAACCGCCGATCAAAGGAGTTAAATAAACGAGACCCGTATAAATTCCGTAAACTCGGTTCGCTTCCGGATCCGAATAATGAAAAACCTTCGTAAGAAATAAGACGAGCAAGGCGCGCATTCCGTAGAAGCTGAATCGCTCCCAGGTTTCCGTAAGAAATAAAACCGGAAGAGCTTTCGGATGAGAATTTACGCTTTTGCTCTGGAGGTCCATAAGGGTTCCTGAATATTCTCTTCAAGATTCGCATAACGCGCCGCTACGAAAAAATAATCCGAAAGACGGTTTATAAAAACCATCGGAGGAGAAAGTATCTCAAGACCTTCTTCCTTAAATCGCACCATTTCCCGTTCCAGTCTTCTCGCGACGGTTCTGGAAATGTGCAAAAACGAAGATGCCTTGGTTCCCCCGGGAAGAATGAATTTCTTCAGAGGTTGTAACTTTTCCTGCATCGTATCGATTTGCTGTTCCAAAAAGGAAATGTCCTCTTCTAAGATACAGGATTCTTCCTTGGGTCTAAAACCTGCGAGTTCCGAACCCAATTCAAAAAGCAGATTTTGAATCGTTTCTAAGGGAGAATGGAGATCCGAATTTTCAGGTAAAAAAGATTTAACGATTCCGATCGTGGAATTGAGTTCGTCTGCGGTTCCGTACAGCTCCACTCTTCGATCGGATTTGGGGACCTTGGCTCCGGTCGCCAGAGAGGTCTGACCGAAATCCCCTTTTTTAGTATAGATTTTCATGATTCTTCCGTAGGCTCGATTTTCCAAAACGGAAAAAGGAGACAAAATACGATCAAAACAATGGGAACGTCGGATGGAAAGAAAAGGACTTTTTTTATAAACTGAAGGAAAAGAGTTGCTTTCAGAAATACTTTTAGTTAATATTTTGACAAAAGTATCCTAAACTAAGGTTCGGCTCCCTCCGCACAATACTTTAGGAAAAAAATATAAAAACTTTCACCTCCGTCCCAAAACAGAGTGGAAGTTCGCAGTGGAAAACAAAGGCGGTTTACCGCCCAAACATCGGCCCGGACGGATCCGGGCAACATTGACAGGGAGGTTGTGAATATGATCATCAATCACAACATTAGTGCGCTCAGGACGAACAACGTACTGAAGAGCGTAAACAAAGAATTGGATAAAACCATGGAGAAACTCTCCACCGGTTTGCGGATCAATCGCGCCGGGGACGATGCTCTCGGTTTTGCCATGTCCGAGAAAATGCGGACTCAGATCCGCGGTCTGGCTCAAGCAGAGCGTAACGTGATGGATGGGGTTTCCTTCATTCAGGTTACGGAAGGAACTCTGGAACAGGTCAACAACATCCTCCAAAGACTGAGAGAACTTTCGATTCAAACTTCGAACGGAATTTATTCCAACGAAGATCGTAAGCTCGTTCAACTCGAAGTGGATCAATTGATCGAGGAAGTGGATCGAATCGGTAAGTCCGCCGAGTTCAATCATATCAAACCTCTTTCGGGAGATCATTCGAAACAATCCAATAAACCGATTCAGTTGCAGGTCGGACCGAATCAAAACGAAAAGCTCGATATTTTTATCGATTCCATGAACGCGACCGGACTTCAATTGGTTGCCAACGGTAAAAAACAAGTCCTCTCCTCTCCGGCCAGTGCGAATGCGATGATCGGTATTTTAGACACTGCGATTACCAAAGTGAATCAACAAAGAGCCGATCTCGGAGCTTACTACAACCGTTTGGAAATCACTTCCCAAGGATTGCAGTCAAGTTATGTGAACATGGTCGCCGCAGAAAGCCGCGTGAGGGACGCGGATATGGCGGAACAGATCGTGGATTATACGAGAAATCAAATTCTCACCAAAAGCGGATCCGCTATGCTCGCTCAAGCGAACATGAGACCCGATCAAGTGGTGAAATTGTTAAGCGACAGATTCGGTTGATCGTTTCGACTCGTTGAATTTTTCCATTGGGGAGAATGGAGAATCGACACGGTAACGAACCTTAAAAATTTTTCCGAAAACCCAAAGGCCGCTCGTTTCGCAACGAGACGGCCTTTTTTATTTTTCCGCACAAAGGCCTAGGCAAGTCTATTTTGCTTTTTGAATATTCAAACTTGAAAATATTCTATCGAACCGAATTCTTCCCTGTTTCCAAAGTAGATAAACCGGAGGATAGACCAATAACTCCAAAATAAAACTCGTTGCAAGACCACCGACCATCGGCGCGGCGATTCGTTTCATCACGTCGGAACCGGTACTGTTCGACCAAAGAATCGGTAAAAGCCCCATCATCGCCGCGAGAACCGTCATGATCTTGGGACGAACTCTGTGAACCGCTCCGTGAAAGACCGCGTCGATCCATTCTTCCTCGGTTTTGAGTTTTCCATTTTTGCGAGCGTCTTCGTAGGAAAGATCCAAATACAAAAGCATAAAAACTCCAGTCTCCGCGTCGAGTCCCATGAGCGCGATCATTCCCACCCAAACCGCGACGGAAACGTGATAGTCGAGAATATACAAAAGACCCACCGCTCCCACCAAGGAAAACGGAACCGCGAGCAATACGATCCAAGTTTTTGCATAGGATCTCGTGTTTGCGTATAACAGCAAAAAGATGACGAGCAACGTGATCGGAAGGACATACTTCATTCTTTCCCGGACTCGAATCATGTTTTCGTATTGGCCGCTCCATTCGATCGTGTAACCGCTCGGTGTTTTGATTTTTTGTTCAATCAATTTTTTGGCTTCGTCGACGTAACCTCCTATGTCGCTCGTGGACGGATCGACGTAAACGTAACCGGCCAGAAATCCGTTTTCATCTCGGATCATGGAAGGGCCCGTTTTTAAACGGACATCCGCGATTTCGGAAAGTGGAATGTGTCCGAACGTTTGCGTAGGAACCAAAATCGCACGGATCTTATCGGCGGAATCCCTGAGTTCTCTCGGATATCGAAGGTTTACGGAGAATCTTTCCCGTCCTTCTACGGTTTGTGTGATCGATTCTCCTCCGATCGCGGAAACTACGATTTGTTGAGCGCTATCCACGGATATATTATATCTTGCTAAATTAAATCTTTTGAATTCGATATCGAGATAGTATCCGCCGGCGGTTCGCTCCGCGAACGCGCTTCTCGTTTCGGGGATCGTTTTTAAAACCGTTTCGATTTGAATTCCGATTTTTTCGATTTCATCCAAGGAAGATCCGAGAATTTTGATTCCCACCGGGGTTCTCATTCCGGTGCTCAGCATATCGATTCTCGCTTTGATCGGCATGGTCCAAGCGTTTGTAACGCCGGGATATTCCATCTCCGCATTTAGAATTCGGATCAATTCTTCCTTCGTGATTCTTTCCGATAAAAAAGGATAAAAAGGAATCTGAAAAATTTTGGGCCATCCCGAATAGAATCGATTCGCCTTTCTCCATTCTTCCTTAGGATGTAAAAGTAAAACCGTTTCCATCATGGAGAACGGAGCCGAGTCGGTCGCGGTTTCGGATCTTCCCGATTTTCCAAAAACTCTTTTTACTTCCGGAACCGATCTGAGTTTTTTATCCATCGCGATCATGAGTTTTTCCGCTTCAGCCACTCCGATTCCGGGTAACGTGGTCGGCATGTAAAGAATCGTTTCCTCGTCCAGAGGAGGCATGAACTCCGATCCTAAACTCCAATACATCGGTATCGTAAGGATTACGAGGATCAACGCGGAAAAAATCGTTCGTTTCGGATTGTGAAGAACCCAACGACAAGCGGGTCCGTATAACTTAAAAAGAATCTTACTGACCGGATGTTTTTCTTCGGGGTAATATTTTCCCACAAAAACAGCGGTTGCGATTTTGGAAAGAATCGAACTTTTGAATCGGAAAGGATCCATTCTCGTGAACAACATTCTAAACGCTGGATCCAATGTGATCGCAAGAACTGCGGCAACCGCCATTGCAATGTTTTTTGAATATGCCAAAGGTTTAAACAACCTTCCTTCCTGATCGACTAAAGCGAACACCGGAATGAAAGCGACCGCGATCACAAGTAACGAAAAAAACACCGAGGGGCCGACTTCCAAAAGGGCTTCCAAACGAACCTGGTGATAGTCGCCCTTCCTTCCCGAGGTCTCCCATTCTTCTAATTTTTTATACGCGTTTTCCACTTCCACAATCGCGCCGTCCACAAGAACCCCGATGGAGATCGCCATTCCGGAGAGAGACATGAGGTTCGCGTTGATATCCAAAAGAAACATGGGAATGAACGTAAGAAGCAAACTGATCGGGATCGTCAGAATCGGAATGATCGCAGATGGAAAATGCCAAAGAAACAAAAGAATCACCGCGGAAACAATGATCATTTCTTCGATCAGTTTCCATTGAAGGGTTGAAATCGCGTTGGCAATCAACTCGGATCGATCATACACCGTGATCAGTTGGGTTCCGTCGGGGAGATTTTTTTGAAGTTGGGAAAGTTTTGTTTTTAGACGATCGATGACATTTAACGCGTTTTCCCCATGTCGCATAACAATCGTGCCGCCGACCACGTCCCCGTCCCCGTTTAAATCCGCGATTCCTCTCCGTAAATCGGGACCGAACTGTACGTTCGCGACGTTTTTTAAAAGAATCGGAGTTCCGTTTAAGTCGGTTCCCAAGGAGATATTTTCTATGTCAGTCAGCGAAGAAAGATAACCGCGCCCTCGGACCATATACTCCGCTCCCGAAATTTCCAAAAGCCTTCCACCCGTTTCCTGGTTGCTTGCTCGGATTCTTTGGACGAGGGTTTCAAAGTCTATATTATAAGATCTTAAAGCGTTTGGTTGGATCGTAATTTGATACTGTCTTTTGAATCCCCCGATCGAAGCGACTTCGGAAACCCCGGGTACCGCGTTTAAGGAATATCTGAGTTTAAAATCCTGATAGGTTCGCAAATCGGCGAGATTCGAATTTCCGCTCGTGTCCGATAAAACGTATTGATATACCCAACCCACGGAACTCGCGTCCGGACCGAGTTCGGTTTTGACGCCTGCGGGAAGATTGGATTGAATTCTGGAAAGATATTCCAAAACTCGGGATCTCGCCCAATAGATATCCGTCCCGTCCTGAAAGATCACATACACATACGAAAATCCAAAATCGGAAAAACCCCGAACCGCTTTGATCTTCGGAGCTCCGAGCAAGGAAGTGATGATCGGATACGTTACCTGATCCTCCAAGATATCCGGGCTTCGATCCCATCTGGAATATACGATCACCTGCGTATCCGAAAGATCCGGGATCGCGTCCAATGGAATGTTGCGAAGCGATACGATCGACACAACGACCGCGAAAAACGTCAGAAGAATGATTAAAAATTTATTATATACGGAAAAACGAATGATATTCTGAATCATGAATGTCGACCTCAGTGTTTATGATCTTCGGCGGAGGAACCGAAACGTATTTTGGCTTCCGAGTCGAGTAAAAAGGCCGATTCGACGACCACTTTCTTTCCCTCTTGCAATCCTTCTTTGATTTCGATCCAAGAACCCGCGCTCGCACCCGTCTTAACCGGAACTCCTATGAAATTGTCCGGTCCCGTTTGCACATACACTGTCTTGTGCATACCCGTATCGAGAACCGCCGAGGATGGAACGCTTAGAACTTTTTTCAAAGGAAGATCGATTTCCAGATCTCCGAACATCTGTGGTTTTAAAATTTGATTTTTGTCGTAGACCTCGCTTCTGAGTCGGAGGGTTCGATTGTTCTTATCCAGAATCGTATCGATGCTCGCGATTCTCCCGTAAAAGATCGCATCCGAATACACGTTGGTTCGGAACGAAATTTTTAAACCGACACGAACTACGGCGAGATCGGATTCGTAAATTTGAGAATAGATATGAGCCCTTCCCGACTTACCGCCTAAGATCAATTCGGAAGGATCTCTTTTTCCCGAGGACCAAAGTCGGATTTGTTCCGTGGAAAGGCCGAGTTGTCTAAGACGAATCTGCGGATTTTGACCCGCAAACGAGGACGAATCGGATAACAATTCTCGAGCGCGCAAAAGTTCCTTATACTCCGTAAGCGCCGTATACAATTCGGGATCGTATGCAACCGTAGAATATGCGGAAATTCTTTTATTCAAATCCCTTCTTTGAACCGTTTCCGTCCGGATTCCGATCGATTGTTGTTTTTCGAGAGAAAGTTGAATCTCCTGAGAATTCTTCGTTTTGAATGTCGGCTCCGATTTTCCATTTACAGGTCCACCGGAAGAACTTTGCGAAGAATCCGGCGTTGTATGTTCTTCGTGATTCTCGTGCGTTTTTGGAACGAGATCCATATTACAAATCGGGCATGTTCCCGGACGATCGGACGTATACGTAGGATGCATCGGGCAGTAATAAATTTGTTTGGTTTTTTTACAAAGAGCCAAAACGGAAAGGAGAGCGACTAACGCGGTTAAGAATAGAATTTTCCGTTTCATAAGGATTCTCCCGAATTCATTTCGGATGAGATGGACGAGTTTGCGGATTCTGAAGTCTTCGAAATCTTACGAACTTCGTGATCGTGTTCGAGATGAGGACCGGTTTCTTTTTCCGGATACAGAAGACTGAGCAATCTGAGAATGTTGAGAATGGATTCGTTCTTTCTTTCGTAGAGGTCTTCTTTGCGAATCTTCGCGTTGACCACTTCGACTTGTGCAATCAGAACGTCCTGCAATTTGGCTTTGCCCGGAAGATACAAATTGGAATTGGCTCGAACCGCTTTTTCCAATTCGGGGATCAATTGTTTTTGAAGAATCTCGAGTTGTTTGTCGAAACCTTGGATCAGTTCCAAGTTTCTTTGCAGTTCGGAAACAATTTGTTTTCTCGCTTTCTCGGCGGATTCTTTTCCTGCGTCCGCTTGTTTTTCATACTGCCCCGTGATGCTTCCCCATTTTAAGGCGGACCAAAACGGAACCTTCATGGTTACGCCGAAACTGAAAAGATCCCCTCTGTATTCGGTCGTGTCCATCAAACGATAATCCAAGGGACCTCGGTCGAGCGCGAAGGTTTGAGATCTTCGTTTCATATACGAAACGAAAACTTCGGTTTGAGGAAGAAGCGAAAGTTTACTTAAACGAGCGGATTCCTTCAGACGTTTTTCCTCGGTTAGAAACGCCCTATAGTCCGGATTGTCCGTCGCGGAATTTTCGATCGAGTTTTGAATCGAAAGAATTTTAGATTCGTTTTCCTTAAAGTAAGAATCCAAATCCAAAGAAGAAAGATCGTTTTTAGAAAGTCGATCGGGGATTTGAAAGTAATTCAACTGGGAAGAAATATCTTTGAGATTCGTGGTATATTCGGTTTCTCTTTCTATGGATTCCGTTTTTGCGATTGCGGGTTTAAACGCCTCCGCCAAGGAAATATTTCCCGAAGAATAATACCCCATTGCTACGTTTTTCTGAGCGGAAAGAAGATCGATCGTACTCCGATTCAGTTCCATCTTATTTTTCAATCTTTGATAACGATTGAGTTTGGATAAAAAATCCCAGAGAATTCGGTTGATTCCGGAAACATACGTTAGGCTCGCTTCTCGTTCCATAAATTTGGAAATTTTTTGTTCGGAACCGAGTTTACCCGGAAACGGAAGTTCTTGTGAAACCGAAAACTCAACTCCGGTCATCGTAGGAGTATCGAGTTGTCTGTCGTTTAACGCGTATCCGTTGCGGGCCGGATAGTTTCTGTAGGCGACTCCGATTTTAGGATCGGGAAGAATTCCGGAAGCCTCCGTATGCGATTTATGCGAATGTGTAAGATGTCCGAGCGACTTCGCTTCCGGATGTTCCTCCGCGATGAGGCTCAAAACCTCTTCCACACGTTTGCCGTTCGAAGACGACTGAGGCAACCGCGAAGGATCGGCGAACACGGACAAATTACCGACTGAAAGATAAAAATAGAATATTATAAAAATAGAATGAATGGGTAGAGAACCCATGGTCCCTCCTTAAATTTAAAAAGAAAAAGGAAGGATTGGGTTTAGATTAGAAAAACTTGAAGGATAGAAAGAGAATCTTTGGAATCCGGGCGGTAAAAGCTGAAATCTGCATTGAAAAAGGAAATTTGTGCGATCGGTTCTAAAACGAACTCAATCGGAAGTGAAAATAGAACCGCAAAAACCTGAAACTGAAACCAACTTTCCGATTCGATCCTGAACTCCGGTTGAGAAATTCCATCAGCGATTTCAGGGGAACAACATGGAGAAGAGGATTCGTTTGAAGATTCTCCATTCTCCCCATGGCAGGGAGAAGCCGAAGAATCCGCATCGAACGCGGAAGTTGTCATCGGACAAACACCCGTAACGTCGTTTAGGGAGGAACAGAATAGATTGAGTGCGATCGCAAAAATTACGACAACCCCATTCCCCTTTTTGATAAGCGACATCTCGGACATCTTGTCCATTGGACGAAAACGAAACGCACAATGGAAGAAAAAAAAGCCCGAAGATTCTCATGGAATACTCGGGCTTCAGAGTCGTACGGCGATTTATAACGGGAATTATAAATCCATTTTAGATATCGTCGTTTCCGGCTTTTGCTTAAGTCTTCCGGCTGAAATTTAAGGTCTTTCAGCCGGAAGAAACGGTGCTTTCAGTTTACTTGAGTAACTGGAGAACCGTTTGCGGTTTCATGTTGGCCTGAGCCAGCATCGCGGTCGCCGCCTGAGTCAGGATCTGGTAACGCGTAAAGCTGGTCATTTGCTCAGCCATGTCGGTATCACGGATTCTGGATTCCGCGGCTTGGATGTTCTCATAAGCGTTCATGAGACCCTTAGCGGCGTGTTCCAGACGGTTGTAATACGCACCCAAGTCCGCTCTCTGTTTAGAGATGGAACGGAGCGCATCGTCAGCCAATCCGATTACCGAGTTAGCCTTGCCGGCTGTAGAAAGAGAGATAAACGTTAAAACGGTCGGGTTTCTGAGACCCAATGCCGCCGTATTCATCGTTTCAATGTAAACTCTTTCTCTTTGGTGCATGTTTGCACCCATGTGAAACCACATACTCGCAGTCGGGTTCAAACGAGCGAAAGCTCCGGTAAGGAGTTTCATCTTGTTGAATTCCGCTTGGGAAGCGATACGGTCGATCTCGTCCACCAACTGAGAAACTTCCACTTGGATCTGTTGTCTGTCCTCTTCGGTATAAATACCGTTAGCGGCCTGAACTGCCAGAACCCGGATTCTCTGAACGATTTCATGAGTTTCCTGTAGATATCCTTCAGTTGTCTGAATCAGAGACATACCATCTTCAGTGTTCATTTCCGCTCTTCTGAGACCCAGAATCTGAGTTCTCATTTTTTCGGACACTGCAAGACCGGAAGCGTCATCACCTGCGCGGTTGATTCTCATCCCGGAGGACAATTTCTCGATGTCCTTTCCCATGTTTTCGCTATTGAACTTCAATGTTCTGTGCGCGAAAATGGCACTGATATTATGGTTGATAATCATTCGGTTCCTCCTTGAATCCGATTCCCTTAAAAAGGGGGTTATGATTTTTCAAAGGTCTTCCTTGACCTTTTCAAAGAATCCATCGACTGGTCCGTAAAATCCGATAATGAACTTTTTTGAATCCGGAAGAGATAAAATATTCTTCCCCGAAACGGATTCTATGTCCCCAATCCGATCTAAGAAGAAAGGGAGAATTTTTTTGATTCTTCGCTGAGCCGAGTTTCCTAAAATGGCAAGCGGACGGAGATATCATGTTAGAGAAGATCTATTTAGCCAACCCCAGAGGATTTTGCGCCGGCGTGAAGTATGCGATTTCTTACGTGGAACAGGTTCAGGCGAACGCGGCGGAACAGATTTACGTGCGTAAGGAGATCGTTCACAACCGCAGGGTCGTGGAAGACATGAAAAAACGAGGAATTCTTTTTATCAACGATCTGGACGAGGCTCCGGACGGCGCGACCGTGGTTTTCTCCGCGCACGGAGTGGCTCCTTCCGTAGTAGACGCCGCGAAAAAAAGAGGAATGAAAATCGGGGATGCAACCTGCCCGCTCGTAACTCGAGTTCACAGAAAGGCTCGCAGAATCAAGGACACTCATCAAATCATTTATATCGGTCACGAAGGACACGACGAGGCGATCGGAACCATGGGAGAAGCGGAGATGTTTCTCGTAGAATCCGCCGAAGACGTTCTCGCCCTCAAGGACAAGATCGATCCGGACAAACCTCTCACCTATTTGATGCAGACCACTCTTTCCGTCGCCGATACGAAAAGCGTCGTAGATCAGATTGCGAATACGTTTCCGTTCGTGGAACATCCCGCAAAGGACGATATTTGTTATGCGACCACCGAAAGACAGGAAGCCGTCTCTCTGATGATGGAAGAAATAGACGCGATGCTCGTGATCGGAGCGGACAACAGTTCCAATTCTCTCAGACTTCTACAACTCGCTCAAAAATCGAAACCGCATTCCTTTAAGGTAACCGGAGCGGACGATCTTTCCAAAGAATACATTCAAAATAATCAAATTAGAATATTAGGATTAACTGCTGGAGCCTCCACTCCTCAGGTTCTTGTGGACGAGATCATCTCCAAATTGAAAACGTTTTATCCGAACGCCGAAGTGGAATTGTTTCCCGGTTCGAGAGAGGATTCCATGAATTTTAAACTTCCAGGCAATCTGCTCAGTTAAACAATCGTTCAAAACGTTCCGATTAGGCGACATAGAAAATGCGTATACTTTTCCATATTCCTTAAGGAATGAGGGACTTTGGAAATTAATTTTTTACCGATTTTTAACGTTTTCTTTTTAAATTCTTTCAAAATCGAAATCGAACGAAGTTTTCCAAAAATCTAATTTAGAACTTTTTACTTTTCGAATATTGAATAAACCGTTTCTCAAATAATAAAATCATTGATCTTTTTATAAAATTGAGGATGTTTTCGGGCCGTGGAACGCGATCCGACAAACTTTGAACATTCTCAAGAACTTTATGAAATTCTTGTGAATCAAATTTCAGATTCGATTCTCGTAACCGATGCGATTTTGGATTCGCCCGGTCCGAAGATCATCTTTGCAAATCCGGCTTTTTGTGCGATGACCGGTTATCAAAGTTCGGAACTCATCGGTCAAACTCCCCGTATTCTGCAAGGTCCTCTTACCAATCGAAAAGCTTTGGGAGATTTGAAACGTTCGCTTGCACAAGGCAGGGACTTTTCGGGTGAAACCGTCAATTATAAAAAAGACGGAAGTCCATACAACGTCGAGTTGCACGTATCGGCGATACGGGATGCAAGCGGAACCGTTCTTTACTTTATCTCGATCCAAAGAGACATCACCGAAAAAGTAAAAAAGGGAGAATCCGCAACAAGACGTCTTCGTTTGGAAATGGGAATCACTTCTGCGACGCAGATTCTTTTGTCCTCTTCCGTGGAACTAAAAATTCTAAAATACGCGATGGAACAATTTTTGGTCTTTGTGGATTCGGAAAGATTGTATCTGTTTAAGAATTCCGAAAACGCGAATTCCGCCGAACTTTATCTGGAAGTCAGCGATCCTTCCTTGGATACTTCCAAAATTCCGATGACGAAAGTCGTTTCGTATAAGGATCATTACTCGCGTTGGAAAAAGATTTTTTCATCCGGCGGTTATCTGCAGGGAAACGTCGGCGAATTTCCCGAAAACGAAAAACTCTTTTTTGCGCAAAGAGAAATCCGCTCCATAACCTTGATTCCGCTTTTTGTTTCGAACGAATGGTTCGGATTTGCGGGTTTTGAAAATTTCAAAATGACGGAGGTCGTGAAGGAGGAAATTTTTACGATCCGTACATTCGTCGATTTGATCAGCGTTTTTTTGGAAAGAAAAAACGTATTAGAAGAATTGAAAGTTCATAGGGAAAAGCTGGAAGTTCTTGTGGATCAAAGAACCGAAGAGTTGAATCTCCAAAAAGAAATGGCGGAAAAAGCCAACAAAGCCAAATCCGAATTCTTGGCCAATATGAGTCACGAACTGAGAACTCCCCTCAATTCCATCATCGGGTTTTCCAGACTCATGCAACTTCCCGATGATATGGAAAAAGAAAACAAATATAAGGATCTTATCTTTCATTCGGGCGTTCATCTTTTGAATATCATCAACGATATTCTGGACGTTTCCAGAATCGAAGCCGGTAAATTGGTATTGAACGAATCCGATTTCGATCTCAAAGAACTGACTTCCACTTCGGTTGAAATGATTCTCGGGCAAGCGATCACAAAAAAGATCGGAATGACTTTCGAATTTTTTCCCGAAGGAGCGGACTTCGAAATCAAAGCGGATCCGAAACGAATCCGACAGGTGATTCTCAACCTGCTCGGGAACGCGATTAAGTTTACCGAATCTTCCGGCGAAATATTAATCCGACTGGAAAGATTGGAGGATCGATTTCTTCTTTCGGTTCGAGATTCAGGAATCGGAATTCCTACTGATGAGATTCCGAATATTTTCGAAACCTTTTATCAAGTAAAGGGAGAAGACAGAGGCGCGTATGAAGGAAGCGGGCTCGGACTTCCCATCGTAAAAAAAATCGTGGAGGCACATCACGGTTCCATCGAAGTGGAAAGCGAACCCGGACGCGGTAGCAAGTTCAGCGTATTCATTCCATTCTCCATTTCCGAATCGAAGATAGACGTATCCTTGCCGTCGGCTTCGACTCAAAATCCGACTTCGAATCCTTCTTTGCAGGAAATGTTATATCCCGAAGAACTTAAGTCTCTATCGCTTCTACTCGCGATTCAGGATCGGATTTACGATAGAGCGATTGAAAAATATTTCATACATAACTCGCAAGAGTTCATTACGCTTCGTACCGTGAAAGATTTTTCCAAAATTTCACAAAAAAGCCTCGATTCTCATAGAATACTGCTATATGATACACGTCTGCTCTTGGAAGAAACGGCAGTTGTCAGATCCTTGAGAACCTTATTGAACGGGGACCCTAAGTTCAGACATCTCGTCCTTTTGGAAACAGCGGATATCCCGCTTCCGTTTCAGGAAGATCTGCTTCCTTTCTTCCCGGATTACACGATCCAGAACCCGTTTTCCTTAGATAAGTTGAAATCGATTTTAATCGAGATTGAGAAGGAGATATATCTTGGAGACCGAACTGAAAAAGAAGAATACTCTTCATAGAATTCCGAACGATCCGATTCTGATCGTCGAGGATAAACAAGAGAACAGTATTCTTTTAGAAAGTTTATGCGACGAACTCGGAGTGAAACACGAGGTTGCGGCTAACGGTGCCGAAGCCATGCAACTCATTCAAGATCGTAAATATTCGCTTTTTATTTTGGATCTGATGATGCCGGTGATGGACGGGCGTTCCTTTCTCGTAAAACTCAGAGAGGTTTATCCTAACGCGGTGGTTCTTGTCCAAACCGCGATCGACAGCAACGAGAAGATCATTGAAATCATGAAACTCGGTGTGTTCGATTATATTCTCAAACCGATTTATCCCGAAATTTTTCTCAAGGTTCTTCAGAAGGCTCTGAACTATTGTTATCTCAAAAACATGGAGGAGAATCTCGCGGAGATCGAAGGGCAAAAACTCAGAAGTCAGCTCGAATGGCTTACCTACAAAGAAACGATCCGTAAATCGGACAGCGAATCCTTCGAAAAAACTTCGATTCACAGTTTGAAAACTTCCCTTTCTCAAGGAAGCGGGATCGGAGCGATGACAAGTCTTTTGGATATGATAGACTCCGTTAAAATTCAGGACGGGAATTTCTACAAGGTGGATAAGGAGGTTCTCGATCTTCTTCTCACCAATAACCGAATCACCAAAAACATGCTTCTCGGTCTTGAAAAACTTTTGAATTTGATCGATGAGGATTTTCTGCCTTCCGTGATTTCTTCCAAGGACGTTCTGGATAAAATCAAAGAGTTACCCGAGGGTTTGAATTCTTTTTTGACATCCAAAAAAGTATCCGTCAATCTTCCCGTATTAAAAAGAGAATATAAGATAAACGTAAATCTTTCCCTTTTGTATTTAGCGATGGAGGAATTGTTTCTCAACGCTTTTAAATATTGTTCCTCCAATTCTCCGATCGAAATTTTCGCGAACATCAATCAAAGTTATTTCTGTATCACGTTTAAGAACCGAGTGGACGTAAAACCCTACGGAGGAATTCCCGAAAAGTTCGAACAACTCGTGATCCAACCCTTTTTTCGAATTTATCCGCCCGTTGAAAACGTAAGCCATCTGGAGAAATTCGGTCTCGGCCTGGGACTTACCGCGGTGGATCATATCGTCCGCAAACACCACGGTCTCTTTTTTATACACAACGCGAACGATCATACTTCCGAAGACGTAAGTCTTTGTGTTCTCGCGGAAATTTTTATCCCTCTGGTTTGATAAAGGAGAAAGGAAAGAATGAAACGAATTCTCATCGTGGACGACTCGGCCGTTTTTAGGAAAATTCTGAACCTGCATCTGAGCAATTCGAATTTCGACATACTCGAAGCCGTAGACGGTCAGGACGGTTTGGACAAATTGCAAGGCGACAAGGTGGATTTAATCGTCAGCGACATGAACATGCCGAATATGGATGGGATCACTTTCGTAAAGGAAATCAAAAAAGATCCTAAGAATAAGTTCACTCCGATCATAATGCTTACGACCGAATCGCAAGAAGAGGTAAAAACGGAGGGAATGGCCGCGGGCGCGAGGGCGTGGCTTACGAAACCGTTCTCCCCCGAAGAGCTGGTGCAGACGATCCATAAGCTACTTCCTTGAGAAAAGTATATGTCATTTTCATTATATACAAATCCTGAAATATACAAAACGAAGGATTCTCAGTCCTCCGGTTTGAAAGTAACCGTAGAGGGCGAGCTAACGATCTACGAAGCCTCCGAATTTAAGGAGAAGCTCGACGGAGTGATGAAAGATTCTCCCGTTTTTTTAGAAATCGATCTTTGGAAGATCGCGAAGATGGATACTTCCTGTCTTCAGATTTTACTGGCTCTTAAAAAGGAAGCCAAACGAAAGGATGCGAGCGTGCGTTTCGTAAATCACAGTCATAGTGTACTTCGATTGATCGATCTCTTCGGGCTTACCGGGTTCTTGAGAGATAAGATCAAAGTTTCCAAGGAAGAACGCGGAGAATTTTCGTTTCAATACGGTATGAATAAGGATTAAAGATGGATCTTTCCGAGGTCAGGGACACGTTTATATCCGAATCCGAAGAATTGCTTTCCTCTATGGAATCCAATCTTTTGATTTTGGAAAAGGATTCTAAAAATACCGAAGGAATTCATTCGGTATTTAGAACGATTCATACGATCAAAGGAACTTCGGGGATGTTCGGCTACGAACCCATCGAAACGTTTACGCACGACGTGGAAACCCTTTTGGATCGAATTCGATCGGGGAAACAAAATCTTACCAAAGAAGGAATCGAATTTTTATTTTTAGCGTGTGATCATATCCGTCATCTTGTGGGAATCGTTGGCGATACTCTTGTGTTGGATTCCAAGACCTCGCATAGACAAGCCGAGCTCATTCAACTCGTCAAAAAACTTCTTTCCGAAACCTCCGCCCAAGAAACACAAGCGACCTCTCATTCCGGGAAGAATGGAGAATCAAAAAATAATGCGACATCGTCGGAGTTCGATCTTACTTCCACGTCTTCGTATTGGCAGATCACTCTCATTCCGAACCCGCATCTCTACGAGTCAGGAATGGATCCCTATACATTCATCAAATATCTGTCTCAATCCGGAAAGATCAGACATCTTTTCGTGTATCCGGATTCGATTCCCGATTGGGAAAGTTTTAATCCGGAGCTTTCGTATCTCGGGTTTGAAATTTCTTACGAATCCTCCTCGGATGGAAATGAAATTCATTCTACGTTTCAGTTTTTAAAAGAAGGAAGTTATCTTAAAATTCTTCCTCCTCAAAGCTCTTTACGTTTATTTGCGGAGAACTGCGATGATTTTCCATTAGGCAAAGAAGTGTATTTAAACGCCCTTGAAATTCAAAAAGCGTTAACCGAAGAAGAACTTCTGAAACTAAGAAACAAATCCGATGTCCCGGATTCGAGGGAAAGTTCAAGTTCATCAATCGAATCAAATCCGTCTTCTTCCGGCTCCTCTTCCCTTACGGAGAATGGAAAAGAATCCGAAGCGCTCAAGATGCAGACCAAAACGTTGAGAGTGGATTCGTCCAAGATCGACACGTTAATCGCTCTTGTCGGCGAGCTGATCACCCAAGAAGCGAATCTAAGTAGAAGGATTGGAGATACCGAAGACACACAGTTGATCGAAAGTTCGGAATCCTTGTATCGTCTCGTCAGCGAAATTCGGGAGTTTGCTCTCAGTCTTCGTATGGTCCCGATCGCGGATCTTTTTGAAAAATACAAACGAGTCGTGCGCGATCTTTCCAAAGAACTCAACAAACAAGTGGAACTTGAGATCATCGGCGGAGAAACCGAACTCGATCGATCCGTGATCGAAAAAATCGCAGACCCGATCGTTCACATACTACGAAACGCACTCGACCACGGAATTGAAACCTCCGAAGAAAGAATTCGAAAAGGAAAACCCGCAACGGGTAAACTTCAAATCCAAGCAAGTCACGGCACGGGAAGTATATTGATCGTGATTCAGGACGACGGGAAAGGTTTGGATGCTGAGAAGATCGTCGACAAGGCGATTTCAAAAGGATTGATCACGAGAGATCAGAATTTATCGGAATCGGAAATTTATTCACTGATCTTTCAGCCCGGATTTTCAACGGCGGAACAAGTCACCAATCTTTCCGGTCGTGGCGTGGGTATGGACGTGGTTCTTCGAAACATAGAATCCTTACGCGGAACCGTTCAGATTCAAACCATAAAGGATCAAGGAAGTTCCTTTCAGATTCGTTTGCCTCTTACTCTTGCAATCATAGACGGCTTCTTAGTGAAAGCTTCCGGTCTTTACTTTATCGTGCCGATGCAGATGGTGCGGGAAACCGTGGAATCCAAGGTCGTATTGAACGGTTCCTCGTCGGGAACCATGAATCTGCGCGGAGAACTTTTGCCGGTCCTTCATCTTTCCGAATTTCTAGTTTTGGAAAGATCCGTATTTGAAAAAGAGAATATTCTCATATTGGAATATGAGGACAAATCCTTCGGAATTGTGGTGAACGATCTCCAAGGAGAGGTTCAATCCGTGATCCGCCCCATGGCCGAAGTTTTCAAAAACATCAAATGTTTCAGCGGAACTTCGATCTTGGGAAGCGGAGAAATCGCATTTATACTCGACGTTCCGGGTTTGTATAACTCGATTCGAGACCAGGAACAAAATAAGAATCGGGAGTTTGCCGCCAAGACGAGTTAAGGAATTTAGGAATCATTTTACAGATATTGAATGTGGAGAAATCAGATGTTTCGAAAAAACTTAGGAATTTGGATCGGACTGGCTATCACCATAAACGGATTCGTTTTTTTATCGCTTCAAAACTTTCGGAGTTCGACGCCCGTTTTAGGAACGAACAACGGAGAACGATTGGAGTCCTTACGACGATCCGGAGAGACTTTTTTGAAAACGGAGGATTCATTCGCCGATTTTTCCATGCATCTTGCCCTCGGAAAGGATAAGGAAACTCTGCTCGAGGACCTTGACGGAATCAAAACCGATCTAAAAAATCTGAAATCATTTTTGTCCGATTCGGAATCCAAAGACGATTTTTCGATTCGTAAGTTCGACAAAAAAATATCTTCCCTTTTTACCTCCCTGGATGAATTGAAAGAAAAAATTTCATCCTCTAAGGACTTAAAAAAAGATTCCCCTATTCTTCTGAAATCTCCGTTCTTTGCGGATCTTTCCGACTTTAGACAAAGTAGGACGGAATTTTATAAGGAACTTCTCAAATCAACGGAATCGGCTTCGGTCGCGATCGTTCCTGCGAGCACGGACAATGCGTTCTTAATTACAATTTTAGAATATACCGGAGTTTCGATTCTTTTGATTTCATTACTCTGGTGGTTTAGTAGAAACAGTCAAAATATCATTCTCAACTTGGAAAGAGAGTTCTTAAGAATGAGAACCGCCGTGGACAACGTTACGACGAACATCATGATGTCGGATCGGAATCTAAACATCGTGTATATGAATAAGGCGATTCGGGAAATGTTCGGTAAGGCGGAGACGGATATCAAAAAACAACTCACCAATTTCGATCTTGGAAGTTTGATGGGAACCAATATAGATATCTTTCATAAAAATCCGGCGCATCAAAGAGGGCTTTTAAATCAGCTCAACGGAACGTTTAAGTCGTCAATCTCCATCGGCGGCAGGGATTTTGATCTGATCGCAAATTCGATTACGGACGTAAAAGGAAACAAACTTGGTACGGTCGTGGAATGGAACGACGTGACCGAACAAAACAAGGTTCAAAAACAAAGAAAGATCGAAAACGAGGAGCTAACGCGCGTTAAGGTGGCGTTAGACAACGTGACGACGAACATCATGATGGCGGATCGAAATCTGAACATCGTGTATATGAACAAATCGATCCGTTCCATGTTTCACGTCGCGGAGGCGGATATCAGAAAACAATTCGCGAGTTTCAACTCCGGCGCGTTGATCGGCACGAACATTGATACCTTTCACAAGAATCCGGCGCACCAAAGAGGACTTTTGGATAAATTAACGGATACGTTCCGTTCTTCGATTTCTATCGGAGGAAGAACATTCGATCTGATCGCAAATCCTATCGTAGATGAAAACGGAGACCGTTTGGGTTCCGTGGTGGAATGGAGCGACGTGACCGAACAGAATAAGATTCTCGAACAAAGAAAAATCGAAAACGAAGAATTGATTCGAGTCAAGGTCGCTTTAGACAGCACGTCGACGAACATCATGATCGCGGATAACGAATTCAATATTCGTTATATGAATAAGGCGGTTGTGCAGATGTTCGAGATCGGAGAAGCCGATATCAAAAAACAATTCGCTCACTTCAATCTCAAAGCCCTTATCGGAGCGAACATCGATCAATTTCACAAGAACCCGGCACATCAAAGAGGTGTATTGAGCAGTTTTACCGGAATTCATAAGGCTACGATTAAAATCGGAGGAAGGACGTTCAATCTCATCGCGAACCCGATTTTGGACGTGAGCGGAAAACGTCTCGGTTCCGTGGTGGAATGGTCGGACGTTACGAGCGAACTTGCCGTTCAGGATGAAGTGGAAGGAATCGTAAACGCCGCCGCAAAAGGAAACTTTACGACTCGGATCTCGCTCGATTCTAAGACCGGGTTCTTTCTCAATCTAAGTCAATCGCTCAACCAATTGTTGGAGGTGAGTAACGTAGGTTTGAACGAGGTCGTGGATGCTTTGGAAAGAATTTCCGCAGGAAACCTGACTCAAAAAATAACCAACGAGTATCACGGAACTTTCGGAAAGTTAAAAGAATATTCCAACGTCACGATGGACAAACTCAACGATATCATCGGTGATATCATCGTACGTTCTTCGAGTCTTGTAACATCGGCAACCGAGGTTTCATCGACGGCGAATTCTCTCAGCCAAGGAGCTTCGGAACAAGCCGCGAGCGTAGAGGAAACAACTTCTTCCCTGGAGGAAATGACCGCTTCCATCGATCAGAACGCGCAGAATTCTCGTCAAACGGAACAGATCTCTTCCAAATCCTCTAAGGATGCGGAAGAAGGCGGAGCCTCGGTGATCGAAACCGTAAAAGCGATGAAACAGATCGCCGAGAAGATCAGCATCATCGAAGACATAGCCTATCAGACCAACTTACTCGCGTTAAACGCCGCGATCGAAGCCGCAAGAGCCGGCGATCATGGAAAAGGATTTGCGGTAGTCGCATCCGAGGTTCGTAAACTCGCCGAAAGAAGTCAGAAGTCCGCGAATGAAATCAGTAGTTTAGCGGGAAGTAGCGTCGCGATCGCCGAACGCGCGGGAGATTTGATTTCTCAGATCGTTCCTTCGATTCGAAAAACCGCGGACCTTGTGCAAGAGATCACCGCGGCCAGCGACGAACAGGCCGCGGGTGTTTCCGAAATCAACAAGGCGATGGGACAACTCGATCAGGTTTCTCAACAAAACGCATCGGCTTCGGAAGAGTTAGCCGCGATCTCGGAAGAGATGAACGCACAAGCGGAACAACTCAGGGAATCGGTTCTGTTCTTTAAGATTTTGGACGGTGACAAACGAATGAGCAACGGCGGAGGTTTGATTCATCGGGATTCGTCCGAGACCGGAATTCTCAAAACGACTCCGACAACTCGAAAGGATTTAGCCAAAGGTAAAACCGACGGTTTCGGATTATCGTCAACGACCGAAAAGTTCGAGAAATATTAAGAGGAAACCGATGAACAACGCATTGGAGGAAAACCAGTTTCTTACGTTTTATCTCGGAGATGAATGTTATGGAATTGGAATATTAAATATCAAAGAGATAATCGAATACTCCGGTTTGACGAACGTTCCATTGATGCCCGAGTTCATTCCCGGTGTGATCAATCTGAGAGGAAACGTAGTTCCGGTCGTGGATCTAAAACATAAATTCTTTAAAAGTAAGATAGAACCCGATCGAAAAACCTGCGTAATCATCGTCGAACTCCATTCTCAGAGAAACGAGGATCATAAGGAAAAGACCGATCTCGGAATCCTAGTCGAATCCGTAAACGAGGTCGTTTCGATTCCGGGCAACGATATCGAACCCGCCCCCACCTTCGGTTCGAAGATTCGTGTGGATTTTATACTGGGGATGGCGAGACAGGAGAACGGTTTCATCATCATCTTGAACACGGAAAAAATTCTCAACTTGGAAGAACTGAGTTCGCTTGAAGAAAGTCCTCCGGTTGAGGCTCTTGTGGAGAACGCATGACGGAACCGGATACGATCCGGGATCTTTTTCTACAGCCGGGCGGTTTTTGTTGGGGTAGAAGAAACCTAAGAATCAGAACCCTTCTCGGTTCCTGCGTTTCGATTTGTTTCTGGAACCCTTCTCGGTTATACGGAGGAATGGCACACGTTATGCTACCTTCTCGACCGAACGGAGACGTTCGTCCGAGCTTGGATGCAAAATACGCTGACGACGCGCTTCTTCTTTTTTTTGAAAAGATAGGACAGACCGGAGGACGAAGCGGCCACTATCAGATCAAACTTTTCGGAGGGGCTTCCATGTTTTCAACGGAAGAGGAAAAACTTTTCGAAATCAAATCGGAACGGGATATAGGAATGAAAAACATTCATTCGATCCGCGAACTCCTCGATAAAAATCGTCTCGCAGTTACTTCTGAAGATCTCGGAGGATTTTCGCATCGAAGGGTTTTCTTTTCTCTTTGGGATGGAGAAATTTATGTTGAGAGGCCGGAAAACGCATGATTCGCGTTTTTATCGTGGATGATTCGGCTGTAGTTCGTCAGGTTCTTACCCAAATTCTGAGTAAGGATCCCGAAATCGAAATTGTAGGATTTGCGTCCGATCCGATCTTCGCATCGGAAAAACTTTCCTCGGTTTGGCCGGACGTTTTTATCCTCGATGTGGAAATGCCACGTATGGACGGAATTTCTTTCCTAAAAAAAATCATGTCTGAAAAACCGACGCCCGTGATCATCTGTTCTTCGTTAGCCGAAAAAGAATCCGAAACGGCGGTGCTCGCCATGAAACTCGGAGCGATCGACATCATCGAAAAACCCAAAGTCGGTTTAAAAAATTTTTTGGAGGAATCAGAAATCCTTTTTACGGATTCGATCAAGGCGGCTTCCAAGGCTCGACTCAAGTTTCATTCTTCGCACAACGGCGATTCGGGTTTTTTCGAGAATCACAAACAAACCAAAGCCGACTTTTCCAAGATCAGCACGACGGATAAACTCATTGCGATCGGAACTTCCACCGGAGGAACTCAGGCCTTAGAATTCATTCTCACACAATTAAACGTTCATTGTCCCGGCATTGTAATCGTACAACACATGCCCGAAAAATTCACCGAAGCATTCGCAAATCGACTCGATCAAATCTGCGAGATTCAAGTAAAGGAAGCGAAGGACGGAGATAGAATCCAATTGGGTTCCGCATACATCGCCCCCGGAAACAAACACATGGAGATTTATCTAAGCGGCGCTCAATTTCACATTCGCGTTTTGGATGGTCCTTTGGTCAACCGTCACAGACCTTCCGTGGATATTCTTTTTAATTCGGTCGCGAAGGTTGCGGGTAAAAATGCGAAGGGAATCATCATGACCGGAATGGGAAACGACGGTTCAAACGGTCTGTTGAGAATGAAACAAACCGGAGCGTCTACGATCGCTCAAGACGAAACTACTTGTGTTGTTTTCGGAATGCCAAAGGAAGCGATCTTGAAAGGAGCCGTGGACACCATTCTCCCTTTACCCAAGATCGTAAAAGAGGTTCAGAATTTTTAAAGGCTCAAACGGATTCGGGGTAAGGATAAAAAAACGGCGAACCCATATTCATGGACCCGCCGTCGTTTTTCGTTAGGTGAAAACGCTAAAAAAGAATTTTTAAACCAGGCTGAGTGTGGTTTTCTTTTTTCTGTCCGCAATTTCCGCTTCCGTTTCGATATGAATCACCTCGTCCGGAACGATTTTGAAAATCGTTTGTCCTTTCGAAATGATCTTTCCGTCGCTGTCGTTTAATAAAATCTCTTTTACGGTTCCGCTGAAAGGAGCCGAGATCTTGTTGAACATTTTCATAACTTCCACGATGAACAAAGGTTGTCCCGCTTTAAAATGATCTCCTACGTTGACCATAGGAGGAAGATCCGGAGCTTCTTTGGAATAAAACATTCCGCCCATAGGAGCCACGATTTCGTCCGAGCTTGCCTTCGGAGGTGGAGCCAAGAACTTGATAAACGCGTCTCTTGTATCAGCCTTTTTGAATTCTTCCGGAATGATCGCTTCGAGTTTTTCATCCACGCTCAGGTTGTAAAAACCGGAATTCAAACCGGCTGAAGGAAGGAGTTTCAACAACTCGAGTCCCACCTGAAAGCCGTTATGCGATTGAACTACGGAAGCCGAATGCGCCGAGTCCACACCGCCGATCGATTTGCCGGAGTTTAAAGCGTTTACGAGTTCGATCGAATCCGCCGCGATTCCGCTTCTTTTGGAAAGTTCCTGATAAAAGGAAAGAGCTTTCTGAAGAATTTCGTTATCGTGATCCCAGATCTGTTCCGATGGAGGAAGATTCGCGTCCGCTTCCATGTTCAGATAGTGATACAAATCGGAAAGAACGAAGATTGGATTTCTAAGCCATTCAATCTTGGAACCGGAAATTTTCCAGGAACGGTTCAAATGATAACCGATAAAACCGGCCACTAAATGCGCGTCCTTGAGAATTTCTCCGATCGGTCTTGTGATCAATGTCAGTTTTCTACCGAGAATCTTCTTAGCGTCCGCAGACGGAGACTCTGAAATAAATTTCTTCCAAGCGATTTCCAAGTCCACGTCTTTCGTGATCTTTTCGAGAGCTCCCACTCCGGCGAGATAAGAAATCATAAACGCGGTGGAAGGTTTGAACATAGCGTCCTTACCGAGAATCCAGTTGATCAAACCGTAATGAACCAAAAGGTTCGTTTGAAGATCGTATCCTCTGAGTTCGGTTTTTCTCAGAATATTTCCCAAACGAACCAGGTTGTCCGTACGGTTTTCTCCGTGAGAAATGAGAAGCGCGATGTTCGAATCATACGCTCCGGCTACTTTATAATGTACGAATAGACCCATATCCGGGTTGCGAATACTGATCCCTTGATCGTCTCGGATTTCATCCGGAAGAGGTTTGGACCAGTTCATAATCACGCCGCCCGCGTGCGGTTGAATCGCTTTGTTGGTCGCGTTGATACGCACTTCCGATCCGGAAGGATAACGAAGAATTCTTTCCGGTTTTTGAAGTCTTTTTCCGTGAAGGGAAAGAAGAGCCATCGCTTCGATCAAACTGTCTACTACGAAAAATTCGTTTTGATTTTCAGGATTCTTGAACTTCAAAGAATAAACCATCTCGGTCACTCTATGTTCCACCTGAATTCTCGTGTTCACTTCCATAAAGAAGTGATTGGTTCCTTCCACGATGGACTCGAACGTCGAAACGCTGTTGAGTTTTACCGCGGCTCCGAAACGTTCGGATTGTTCTTCCATTTCGCGAAGAACTTTAAGATCTCCTTTGAGAACTTCCGCTTTTTTAGGATGTGTTGCCGCGCACGTAGCGATTTCTTTTTCGAGAAGTTCCTGGGTTAAGGAAAGTTCGAGAAGTTTTTGTTCGTGCATCTGAACCGAACAATCTCTTCCACCCAGTGCGAGACACCATTCTCCGTTACCGATGAGCTGGATCTCGTTGTGTCTTGTGTTTTCGATGTTCAATTCGATGAGGAAGTTTTTGTTCGTTCCCGGTGCGGTAACCTTGGATTCGGAAAGAATTTCCTGAACCGCGCCTTTGACTTCTTCGATTTTGGAAACGACCCTTTGTCCCTTACCGCCGCCTCCGCCGATGTATTTAAAACGAATTCGATTTTTTGAATATTTTTCCCAAATCTTTTTCGTTTCCTTTTCGGCTTCCACTTGAAGATCCGCGATGGATACGAGTTCTATAATTTTAGAATATCCTAATTCTAATAACTTCTCCGCGTTGATTTCGAGCGATGCGGAAGAATCGAAAGTGAAATCGATTCCTTTTTCCTTTGCTAATTTTTCCAGAGCCTTTGCGTCGGGAGCTTTGGCGAGAAGTGCGAGAGAGGAAATATTATCCACACCCGGAGTCACGGAAACGTCCAGTTGTCTTGCGATTTTTTTCGCAGCATCCTTAGAACCCGCTTGGTTCGCAACGTAAGAAGCGGGACCCATAAAAACGACGCCGCTTTTTTCGATCGCTTCGATAAACTCGGCGTCTTCCGCCATAAAGCCGTAACCGGCGAAGATATGAGTGTATTTGTTGTCCTTTGCGATGGAGATGATCTGTTCGATTCTCTCTACCTTTTCTTCCTTACCGGCTCCCATATAATCGGGAACTCTGTGGATGTTGTGGGGAAAACGAAAACCTCTGAGTTCCGGCGCAAGAGCCATCGGATAAACGACCGAGTCTTTTTCGGAAAGAAGAATTCCGTATTCTCTGATTCCGATGGAATCGAAAATTTCCATCGCTTCCTTACGAACCGGACCACGACAAACGATCAGACATTTGATCGATTCCAACGAAAAAGAACGAATCCAAGCGGAGTTGGATTGATGAAACTGAATGCGATTGTTTTGAAAGTCGATCATGTCGATTACTCAAACTCCCTTTGAGGTCCGGACAACGGAGCCGGTTTGTAATGTCGGATTAAATAATCCAGGTTTTGGAAAAGAATACTTCTGGTGGTTCCCGGAAGAACGATTCTGGAAACGGAACCCAAGGAAAGAGCCTCTTTCGGGTTCATCAGTTCCTTTTCGTACTGTGTGGAAAGCACTTGGAGTTTTTTATCGCGAATGACGATCGCTTCCTTTTCGGACATTCCCTTCTTTACGTTATCCTGATATTCTCTTTGGATCGCGGAAACCTCGTCCTTATAGACGTAGTCTTTTCCGGCTGGTCCCATCACCGCGATTCTTGCCGTAGGAAGCGCGAACACCATGTCCGCTCCCACGTGATAGGAGTTGAAACAAGCGTAAGCGCCGCCGAACGCGTTTCGAATAATCAACGTTAGGCGAGGTGTGCGGATGTCGATGATAGAATCCAAAAGTTTTCTACCTTCGAGAACGATTCCGTTTTGTTCCTGTTCTTTACCGGGTAAAAATCCGGTGGTATCTTCCAAGAAAACGATCGGGATATTGTAAAGGTTACAGAAACGAATAAATCTGGTTCCCTTTCTCGCCGCGCTGATGTCGATCTGTCCGGAGGAAACCGCGGAGTTGTTTGCGACGAACGCGACTACGTGACCGCCGATTCTTCCGAAAGCGGTTACTAAGTTTCTGGAACGTTGTCCTTGGATTTCGAAATACTGACCGTGATCGCAGATGTTTTGCAGATACAGAGTGATGTCGAATGGAGTGTTCATTCCCGTGGGAGAATTGAAGGTTTTCTTAAAAAGAATTTCTTCTTCGTAGATGAATCGATCCGTCGGATCCGAGGTCGCATGAAACGGAGCAAAGGAATGATTGTTATCGGGAAGATACGAAAGAAGTCTCAGAGCGGTTCTCAGAGATCCGAGTTCGTCTCCGGTAACGATATCGACAACGCCGCTTTGTCCGTGAACCTTCGGTCCGCCCAAATCGTCCGCGGAGATGTCCTCGCCTAATACCGATTTGACGACTCCCGGTCCGGTCAAACCGAAGAACGTATTATCGCACTGGATCATAAACGATCCCTGACGAGGAAGATAAGCTCCTCCACCCGCGTTGAATCCGAACATAAGCATGAGGCTCGGAACCACACCGCTGATTTTTCGAAGAGCGGTAAACGCCTCGCTATAACCGTCGAGTCCGCCCACTCCCGCAGGAACGTATGCTCCGGCGGAATCGTTCATACCGATCAATGGGATTCCGTGTTCTCCCGCCATGTAGATCAGTCTTGCGAGTTTACTTCCGTTGGTCGCATCCATGGAACCGGCGCGCAAAGTAAAGTCGTGACCGTAGATTGCGACGTCTCGACCGTTGATGTTTAAAATTCCGGTGACTAAGGAAGCTCCGTCGAGACTCTTTCCCCAGTTTTGATAAAGGATATTGGGCTCTTGTTCGGTGAGAACTTTGATTCTTTCCCATACGGTCATTCGATCTTTCGAATGTTGAACGAGAATCCTGTCGACTCCTCCTCCTGCAAGAGGTTTGTTGAGGAGTTCTTTTCCTAATTCGTTGGCGTCTTCATAAAGACCACGAGCTTTGGGAACGTCAGGTTCGGACGTGGATTGGAATGGATTTTCCAGTGAATATTTTGCTTCAGACATGCGAGAACCTTTAAATGGAATGAAATAAATCCAGTTTTTAAAGAAAGGATTCTCGGGAAAGTTAAATTCAAGCCCGATCGACGGGAGAAACTATTTTATAGCGGATTCCAACGTTTCAAAAATGCTAAACATGGAATTCATATCGATGATTTCGAAAACCTTTTTCACTGCCGGTTTGATACCCGCCAGTCTGAGTTCCACGTCTCTTTCTTTGCAGATTCTAAGAGCGGCGACGATGATTCTGAGTCCTGCGGATGAGATGAATTCCACGGAAGAAAGATCCAAAACCAACACGGGAGAATTTCCGGTCTTGATCTGATCCATAAACACGGATTCGATTCTGTGCGTATTATGAACGTCTAAGTTTCCGATCAAGTGGACGATTTTTGAATGATTCTTTATTTCAGATGTGATTTCCATTCGAAGCCTTGTGTTGAAAATTCTTCTTGAGAACGAGAACGTTCTTACCGCCTTCGCTGGAATAATCGACCGAATCCATCAGCTTTTCGATCAGATAGACTCCGAATCCACCTTTTCTTCTGCCGCTTAGATTGTCTTCGATCGAAGGCTCTCGAACTTCCTTTCTCTGAAAGACTTTCCCGGAATCAATTAATACAATGGTGATCCAATCCCCTGTAAAGCGTATTTTGCATTCGAACTTTGGATTTTTCAAATCCGTATTTTCATAACCGTGCATTACGATATTCGTACCCGCTTCATCGCAGGCTAAAAGAATATCGTCTCTCAGAGATTCTTCCAAATTTCTGACCTTGATTGTTTCATAAACGAATTCTCTAAACAACGGAATTGAAGATGTGTTCGCGTCGAATTCTCTGGAGAATTGATAGTCATCGTTGAATTTCAGGATCATCACGGTGAAGTCGTCGAATAGTTCCGGCGCTCCCGAAAATTCCCGAACCAGTCCGAAAAGTTCTTCGATGATCTGCGTGGAAGGAAGATGTTTTCTCGCGATCACTTCGCGTATCATTCTTTCTAAACCGAACTCCTCGTCCTTCGCGTTTTTCTCCTCGATCGCTCCGTCCGTATAAAGAATGACCATATCTCCCGGTTCCACGATGAGACTTCCACCCTTGTAACTCGCCGAAGTGATCACACCAAGCGGAGGACCGGAACCTTTGATGAGTTCCCAGGTTCCGTCCTTACGAATCAAAACCTGATCGTTGTGACCCGCGGAAGCATAATCCAAAGTGAATATAGCGGGATTGTAATGTATGAAGAACGTGGTTACGAACATTCCGTTGTGAGAATCCTCGTAGATCAGCGCGTTTCCTTGTTTGAGGATGTCTTCCGGATTGAGATCGTGATTTCTCGCTAAAGTACGGATGATAGAGGAACTCATCGCCATAAAGATCGCGGCGGGAAGACTTTTACCGGAAACGTCCGAAACCAAAAAGGAATATTGTCCGTCTTGGTACTGATAGTAATCGTAAAAATCCCCCGAAACTTCCTTTGCGGGAACGGATTTAACTCCTAAGTCGAAGTTCGAGCGGAACGATTTCGGTTCCGGGAGAATGTTCTTTTGAATTTCTCTCGTGATCTCGATTTCCCGTTCCAAGGAACGTTGCATCGCCTTTCTCGAAATCATTTCGTTTTGGAGTTTGAGGGTTTCGTGACCCCTCGCGATGAGCGACGCAAAGGTTTGTAAAAGACGAAGATGAGAATAACTGTAAGAAAGTTTATCCACTCGATCGGAAACCGTGATCGCTCCGAAGGCGCTTCTTCCCTGATGAGTCAAAGGAAAAACAATATAAGATCCTTTTAGATATTCCAGATCCAGATCGTGATCGAATGCAAAATTTTGAATGTCTTCCTTAACCGTGGTTTTTTCCTCTTCGATGGAACGATGAATAAAACTTCCCTGATAATTCGTGGTTCTGAAAATTTCCACGGTCTTTTCGGATGTGTAAGAGATCGAAGTAAGAATTCCCATCTTGCGATTGATGAGAAAAATTCCGGTTTTACTCGCATCCATCTCACTGTGAATCACCGGAATCGATTGTTTCATAAGATCGGCTTGATTTTTAGCGGAGGAAACTACTTGCGAAAGTTCGAATAAACTTTCCAGTTCGGAAACTTTTTTGCGAAGATCCTTGTTCGCGGCTTCCAGGTTTTGTAAAAGCCCCGTTTTCTGAATCGCTAATGCGGACGTTCCGGAAAAACTTAAGAATAGTTCGAGGTCATTCTCCGTAAAAAAAGTGCGGTCGATCGTGTTGATCGCTTCGATCACTCCGATCACCTGACCTTCGACCAAAAGCGGAGCGGCCATGATGTTTCTCGTAACGAAATGAGAAGCCTTATCCACTTCCCGATAAACTCTCGGATCGTTCATCGCATCGTTGATGATCATCGGTTGTTTGTCTTGAACCACCATTCCCGCAACACCCTTGCCCACGGGAACTCGAACCTTTGTAACCTCGTCTTTCTTTTCGCCGAGTACCGTATGAAAATACAGATATTCTTTCGTATCGTCCAAAAGTAGAACGCTACAGGCTTCCGTACGAAAAACCGATTTGGAAGAAAGCATGATCGCTTCCAAAAGTTGAGAAAGATCCAAGGATTTGTTGATCAAACCCGAAACACGAATGATTTCCGTTAACAAAAAGTCGAAACGATCCGTTTGTTTGCGAATCTGCACGGACTCGAGCGCGACCCTTGAAGTGGTCATCAAAGAAAGAACTACAAGGGAAGATTCTCCGGAAACGAAGGATTCTTCCAAAAGATCGGAGATGATCCGAGTTGTGGCTCGGAGATGTTCGAAATCGGATTCTCTGAATTCCCCACCGCTTCCGTTCGGTCTTCCGAGAAAAATCGTTCCGAAAATTTTCTTTTGATTTTCCGAAGAGGAAGCGCCGAGTTCGCCGACGTGTAACACACAACAGACGGAGTTTTGTTCCAAAGGAGGAATGAGTTTACTCGGACTACTCCCTTTTTTGATATTAATGTCCTGACCGGTTTTAAAACAATATTCGGAAACGAGTCTTGCTTCTTCGATCGCGTTTTTCGGCGGGTTTCCGTAGATAGATTTGAGACTTCCGTCTTCTAAACGAAAACTGAATATACCGAATTGGGCGGTAGTGAGTTGTATGATTTCCGTGAGGAGGGATTCGAAAACAATCGTCAGACCCGGATTGTCTTCCAGGTAGAGGTTTCCATCAGAACTCTGTCTGAGGAGAGAATCCTGTTTTTTGCTAGAGATCAAAGCAGAGGTTCAGCCGGCCTGAAACTTTAAGGATTCTTCCCGAAGTTTCTTATTCGCATTTTCTAATTCTTTAATACGAGTCAAGGCTCCCATCAATTCGTCTCGGGAAAGATTCGTAACCACGTTAGTGGCGTCGAAAGCTTCTTTTGCATCCTTCAATTCGCTACCGGAATATTGAATGATACCTTCGTACATACGGATAATTTCATCCGCGTTTTCCAATTCTTGCTCGTTGAGTCTTAAAACCTTTTCGTATCCTTTGATAATATCGTTTTGGATCTTTAGTTTTTTTTGTAAATCCTCGATCGACTCACTCATCCGTAACCACTCCTTTATTTGTATTGACTTCAAAGAAATCGGTTAAAACCTGATTTCTCAGCGGGGACGTAGCTCAGTTGGGAGAGCGTTTGAATGGCATTCAAAAGGTCGGGGGTTCGATTCCCCTCGTCTCCAGTCACGACTTCCGCCACTTGAGTTTTTAAACTTTCGGCACTCTGTCAAACTCTTTTACTGTCTCGTTTCGGATCGACCATGCCTAATCCAATCCAAATCACTCGGTTTGAAACCGAAAATACAAGCCCTTTGATTCTTCTCCCCGATTTTGAATTTCCGGGTAGAACATTATACGCGGAGCCGTTTGTTTCCTCTTATGACGTTCGGATTTTCGCACTTCCCACGAACTCGTTGCAAATCGACTTTCCCAAGTTTGAGGAGTGGGTAGAAACGCTGAGTCGAGAAATTCTCACCTTAAAAAGAAAGGTAAGAATCGTCGGAGAAGGATTGTTTGCCGGAATCGTTTTTGAACTTTTAAAAAAACATCCTCAGTGGATCGAATCGGCTTGTGTATTGAATCCCCCTCTTTCCAGATCCGATGAGAATTTCCCCTGGCTTCCGAAAAACGTGGATTGGATCTTGGAAAGATTTCCCTGGAATCCTTGGTTTTTACTTTCGGGAGAACTTCATTCTTTTTACGAATCTCTGGAAAGAAGTTTCCAATTCGGTTTAACGGATTCGGATCTTTTGCCCGCTCTTATTTTTACGAAAAGTTCGGGTAAGATCACGAAACAGATTCAAAACTTCGGCGGAACGATCGAACGTTTTCCGGTTTTTAGAATCGAGGCAACCGATTCCAAATCGGTTCAGCCCTTAATTCGGAATTTAGTCACGAAAATTCTTGCTGAGGTTCCGATTTCTTCTGTCCAAAAAAAGTCAAAATTTAAGATAGAACCTGGTTTTTAAGTATGTCAGTAAGAAAAATTTTAAGAATGGGAGACCCGCTTCTCCGTCAAGTTTCAGAACCCGTCACGGAAGACGAGATTCAAACCAAGGAATTCAAAAAGTTACTCCGTGATATGTTCGATACGATGCGTCATGCGGAAGGTGTGGGACTTGCGGCTCCTCAGATCGGAATTCTTAAACAGATCGTAGTCGTGGGCTCCGAAGACAACGAACGTTATCCGGGAACGCCGGACGTTCCGGAAAGAGTCATTCTCAATCCGATCATCACTCCGCTCACAAACGACACTTCCGGTTTTTGGGAAGGTTGTCTTTCCGTACCTGGAATGCGGGGTTATGTGGAAAGACCGAATAAGATCCGATTGCAGTGGATGGACGAAAAGGGAAACCGTTTCGACGAAACGATCGACGGTTATAAGGCCGTCGTCTATCAACACGAATGCGATCATCTTTTGGGCGTTCTTTATGTGGATCGTCTGAAGGACACGAAGTTATTCGGCTTTAACGAAACTTTGGATTCCGGTAACAATATTCTAGATTAAAAAAATTAAATATATGAAATCACTGGTTGAGTATTTCCTTTCTAAAAGTATCTTTGTAAACCTTCTTACCTTTTTAATCATTCTGATCGGCGTTTTTACCGCAGTCAGAATGAACCGCGAAGCCTTCCCCAACATCAACTTCGATATCGTAAGCGTCGTGACGGTTTTCCCCGGAGCTTCCCCGGCGGAAATCGAAAAGTTAGTCACGAAACCTCTCGAAGAGGCGATCAAAGAAGTGGACGGGATCAAGGAGTTTCGATCCGCTTCGATTGAAAACCGAGCGGGAATCGTGATCACCTTGGACCCGGATTCCAAGGATACGCAGAAGGTTGTGGACGATATCAAATCCGCGATCGACAGAGTGGAAGACCTTCCCGAAGAAGCGGAAGATCCTTTAGTTACGGAAATCACCACTTCCAGACAACCCGTAATCGAAATCGATATCAGTTTGAAATCGGACGACTCGAGCGTAGAGGCCGAGAAACGTCTCAAGGCTCAGGCAAAAATCGTGGAACAGGCCTTGGAAGACATTCCGGGCGTGGCGAGAATTTCCAAACGAGGCTGGAGAGAAACGGAGATGCAGGTGGATATCAACCCCGCCGCGATGTTCTCCCATTATCTTACGAGCCAGGACGTAATTTTTGCATTAAAAAACCGTAATATTAACTTTCCGGGCGGGAATATCGCCGGAAATCAAAAAGAAGTCATCCTAAGAACGATCGGAGAATTCGATTCTCCGAAAGAAATTTCGGGCGTTCATATCCGTTCCAACGAAATCGGGAATTCGATTCGAATCGACAACGTCGCCCATGTCACCGAAGGTTTGAAGGAAGCGGAATATCTCGATAAGGTCAACGGAAGAAAGACGATCGCGTTAACCGTAATCAAAAGAGAAAAAGCGGACGCGATTCTTGTTGTCGACGAAGCAAAGAAGGTTATCGAAGAATTCAAAAAGAATTCTCAGAACGAGTTTGAATACGCGTTTGTAAACGATCTTTCCAAATATATCCGAAGAAGACTCGGGGTTCTTTTATCGAATGCGGTCGGCGGTTTGATTCTTGTTACCGCTTCTCTCTTTCTATTCTTAGGTTGGAGAGTCGCTTTGATGACCGCGCTCGGGATTCCGGTTTCCTTCGGTGCGACATTCGTCATTATGAACTACATGGGATTGACCTTAAACCTGATCTCCATGTTCGGTTTGATCATCGTCGTGGGGATCCTGGTCGACGACGCGATCATCATCTGCGAGAACGTGTATCGTTACATGGAAGAAGGAATGCCCGTTTACGAAGCGGCCTTAAAGGGAACCGTGGAAGTGATCGATCCGGTAACCGCCACCGTGACCACGACAGTCGCGGCGTTCGCACCTATGCTTTTTATGACCGGAATTTTCGGAAAGTTCATCTACAGCATTCCGTTAGTCGTCATCATCGCGCTTCTTGCTTCTCTTTCGGAGGCGTTTTTCATCCTACCTTCCCACTTATACGATATCAATAAACACAAGTTTCATTCGGGGGAAATCAAACAAGAGAGCGGTTGGTTTTATAAACTCAAGGTGAACTACTACCTCCCTCTTTTGAAATTCGCGTTAAGACATAGACTTCAGATTTTTATCTATTTGTTCGCGATGTTGATCGGAAGTTTTGCGCTTTTTGCGGTTGCCGGAAAGTTTAAACTTTTTCCGGGATCCGTGGATGTGTTTCAAATCAAACTCACGGGACAAACCGGTATGTCCTTGCAGGAAATGGAAAGATTTACGCACGTATTGGAAACCGAACTTGCTAAAATTTCCAAGGACGAAGTCGAGAACTACGTTACCCGAGTCGGTATCATTCAAAAAGATCCGAACGATCCTTTTACCAAACGTGGAAAACACTACGGACAGATTCTCGTATATCTGACTCCCGAAGAAAACAGAAAGAGAGCGACGGACGGTATCATCTCCGAAGTAAGAGAAAAAACGATCTGGCTCTTGAACGAAAAATCGGTAAAGATCGTGGAAGAAACCCGCAAAAAAGAAGCGGAGAAGAAAAAGGAAGAATACAAACCTTTCAATTTGAATTCCTTTCCCGCAGAATTTTCGCGCTTTAAAGGACAACTACTGGCTTTGGATTTTGAAAAAATCTCGGGTGGTCCTCCCGTTGGAAAGCCGGTCGCGATCGAAATCCGAGGAGATGACTACGACAGTCTGATCCGAATCGGAGAAGAATACAAAGCCGTCATGGCCAAAGTTCCCGGAGTTACGGACATCGGAGACGATTTTAACGAAGGTAAGGACGAGGTGAAGATTAAGGTCAGCGAGTCTCTTGCATCGACCGCGGGCGTTTCCGTCTTTAAGGTCGCACAAGCGATCAACACCGCGTTTCAAGGAACCGTGGCGACGAAGATCAAACGGGCCGATGAAGAAGTCGAGGTCAAAGTTAGATTTCCTGAAGAAGTCAGAAAGTCCATAGGTTCCTTGAACAATATCTTCGTGAGCAACCAAGTTGGAAAACTCATTCCCGTATCAAAGTTGATTACGTATGTGCGTGAACCGGGTTTTGCGAACATCAATCACCTGGATGGAAAACGTCTTTTGACCGTAACCGCCAACTTGGACGAAACCAAAACGGACACAAGAAGGGCTAACGCGGAAATCGCAAAACTTTCCAAAGGAATCATCGAAAAGTATCCGGGTTACAGAATGCGTTTCGGCGGAGAAAACAAGGATACGGAAGAATCTCTCGCAAGTTTGGGAAGGGCCTTCTTAGTCGCGTTTATCATTATATTTATGATTCTCGCGTCTCTTTTCAGATCGTTGATCCAACCGGTGATCGTAGTCAGTTCGATTCCATTCTCCTTGATCGGCGTGATCTTAGCGTTCGTTCTTCACGGAGAATACTTCGGCTTTCTCGCCTTTTTAGGAATTGTAGGTCTTGCCGGGGTTGTGGTAAACGATTCCATCGTACTTGTCGATTTCGCGAATCAGTTGAAGATGGAAAAACCGAACGAAGACATCGATTCGATTCTTATCGAAACGGGTTTGTTGCGACTCAGACCGGTTGTTCTTACCACAGTAACCACGGTTCTCGGTTTATTACCGACCGCGTATGGAATCGGAGGAAGGGATCCGTTCCTTGTACCGATGGCTCTTGCATTCGGTTGGGGACTCGCGTTCTCCTCTTTTCTTACGTTAGTCGCCGTTCCGGTTCTATACAAGACGGTGCATAACACGCAAGCAAGATTCCAGCGTTTGTTGTGGAGTCGAACTAAATAACTACCCTACTTCCTTGTAGAAAAGAGATTTGAATACCAAATAGTTGGCGGATCTCTTTTCTACATTCTTCCAAAATTTTCTCGTCCTAGATTCTTCTTATCTCTTTCTTTTCTTGACTCTGATTGTTTTGCTCACTCCTTAGTAATTGAATTTTGCTTAGGAGTTTATGGAACGTGAAAAGAATTTTATTCTCATTCATTTCATTGGTATTGCTTACAAACTGTTTATCGCTGACGAAGATCGACGAAAATCTTTACAATCAAGACTTGACGCGCACTTTCAATCGTTCCAAGGAACAAACATTCAATGCCACAATTCTTGCATTCAAAGAATTGAAAGTAGGTATAGAAAAACAGGATAAGGAAAAAGGAATCATCGTCACCGAAAAAGTTCCTTTTTACGAGATGGTTTATCTTTACGGGAATCAATATCAAGCGACTGGTCAACAGTTTACAGCGTATCACAAATATTATTTGCAGATCACCGGTGATAAGAACAGCGCAACGGTGAGGACCGTAAAGTATCGACTTTGGAACAACAACGTGGAACAGACAGAAGTTAACGCTCGTTGGACGAAAGAGAACGTTTGGGATCCGTTCTTCAAAGAGATACAAATCAAATTGGACGGTTATTGATCGATCATTTGTAGGAGTTCCTACGAAATAGTTGTAAAAAGTTTTGCTTGCAAGAAGAGAAATATTCTGTTATAGGAAAATTTCCGAAGTTTTCCCACCGCCTCACCCCTCCACCCAATACAGGGTGGGGTCCGCAAATTTTTCGGCAAAATCGTAGGAGTTCCTACGAAATTTCGAAATCAGTCCTGGTGATCGTTGATGATTTCCGGGACGGTCACGAAATGATAACCTTTCGAAAGCATTTCTTGGATAAAATCGGGAAGAATGTAGATCAGTTTTTCGGATTGTCTTGGAGATCCCAAGTGCATCAGAATGATTGCGCCGTTCATACCGTTTTTGTCCGCCTCTTCCCATCTGTATAAAAAGTCCAAAGCTTCCGCTCTGGTTTTGTAATTTGGATTCGGCATGATTCTCGTTTTGCCGGTTTGCGGATCTTTCTTATAAATGAATTTCTTATATACGAAATCCGGAATGTCTAAGGAGCCAACCGAATTGTTGCTCCAAAAAATATGGTGCGTATAACCCAATTTGCCGAAGGTGCGGATCACCAAAGGGTCGAATCCGCCGTAAGGAAGACGGTAATACTTAGTAAGTTCCTTCCCCGTAACAGACTCAAATTTTTCCTCCACCATTCTCATTTCCTGCTGGAGAAAGTTCGTATCCGGGATCTCATCCGAAACGTAACTGAGCAATGCCCTTTTACGCAAGGAAGGTTCGTATAAACTTCTTGGAATGTTATAATGACTCCAAGTATGATTTCCGAATACGACTCGGTTTCCGAGCTCGGAAAGTTTTTTGAGATAGTAAAGGTTCGTGTTGCTGAAAAACGATCCGTTCTTCAAAGCAGGGTTTTCGTTGGAAACGAACAAAGTGATCTTGATCGGAAAGCGAGAAAGATATTCGTAAATGAGTTTTAAGTCTTCACCCGTTCCCAGGTCAAAGGTAAGTGCGATTTCCTTAAAACGTATATCACCTCGGTTGACATTTTTACCCACATCCGAGCCGGGAAGAATTTCCAAATTCGATTTGTTTTCCGAAACCTGATCGGATAAATCTCCGTCGGGAACCGCGTCATACAGATCCGATTTGAACTTAAGAAGTTCTTCTTCTTGTTGTTGTTCTTCCAAGCGAAGAGAGGTTAAGGTTTCCTCAAGAGTTGTGATATGTACCGTTTGTTTTTCAACGGTCGCTTCGAGTCTGAAAATTCTATGCGTTAGGGTAAGAATGGAAACGGCGCTTAAGAATGTGAAAAAGCCGATGGAAAAAAGTATACGAAGAGTTTTGAACTTTCTTTCGATCACCTCGGATTCGATTCCGCTGTTTTTGATTTCGGAAATCGTTCTGGAAAGTTCCGATGATTCTTCCTCGCTTAACATGAAGATTCGATTGAAATGAAGAATTTCGAATCCTTCAAATCATTTTTAGGAAAGAATTTTTAAAAATTTTCCCTTTTTCCCCTGTCTTACCAAGTATTCTTTTCCCTTTTGAATCGGAAGTTTTTCGTCCGTAATCTTGTCTTCGGAAAGATACAAACCGCCCGCTTTGATGAGCCTTCTTCCTTCGGAAACGGATGGAACAAAAGCAAGTTTGCTCAGGACCCAAACGAGCAAGGGTTCGGGTGTTTCGGCAAAGAATTCTTCACCCAAGGTGACTTCTTTGATATCGTCCGGAACCGCTCTGGACTTCGGATTGTGGATTTTTTTCCATTCTTCGATCGCCGTTTCGTTTTCGGACGCGGGAGAAAATTGATCCATAATTAATTTCGCAAGTTCCGTCTTCACTTCTTTCGGGTGAAGTTCCTTCTTTGCCATTCCGTTTTTGCGGTTTTCGATTTCGGGCAAAGGAAGATCGGTCAGAAGCTCGAAGTAATTCCACATCAGATCGTCGCTGATCGACATGAGTTTTCCGAACATATCGATCGGTGCCTCGGTGATCCCCACGTAATTGCCGAGGGATTTGGACATCTTTTTGGTTCCGTCCAATCCCACAAGTAACGGAAGGGTTAGAACACACTGCGCTTCTTTTCCGTATTCTCTTTGTAAATCTCTGCCCACAAGAAGATTGAACTTTTGATCGGTTCCGCCGAGTTCCACGTCGCATTCCATAGCGACCGAATCGTAACCTTGAACGAGAGGATATAAAAATTCGATCATAGAGATCGGTTGTCCGGCTTTGTAACGTTTGCTGAAGTCGTCTCTTTCGAGCATTCTCGCGACGTTGTATTTGGAACTGAGAACGAGAACGTCTTCGAAATTCATTCCGGAACACCAGCTTGAATTGTAGACGATCTTCGTTTTCACCGGATCGAGAACCTTAAAGACCTGGCTTTGGTAGGTTTTGGAATTCTCAAGAACCTCTTCTTTAGAAAGACGTTTTCTGGTTTCGGATTTTCCAGTCGGATCTCCGATCATCGCTGTGAAATCTCCGAGGAGAAAAGAAACCTCGTGACCCAGGTCTTGGAAGTGTTTTAATTTTTTGAGCTGAACAAAATGACCGAGGTGAAGATCGGGTGCGGTTGGATCGAAGCCCGCCTTGATTTTAAGCGTTTTCTTTTTTTGAAGTTTGGATTTTAACTCTTCTTCGCTGATCAGATCAACGGTGCCGCGGCGAATGATTTCGATTTGTTTTTGAATGTCCATGAAAGAAAAATCCGGATCGGATGTGAAACTTAATGCAAATTTGTAGGGGGAAAGAAACCTGTAAAGCAGGAAGAATTCTCAAAATGGAAAAACAGAACCGAGCCGAACAAATTTCTAAACTGCAAAAAGAGACCTTCGATATTCTCGTGATCGGAGGCGGATCTACTGGCGCCGGAGCCGCTTTGGATGCGGCCAAAAGAGGATACAAAGTTGCGCTCATCGAAAAGAAAGATTTTGCTTCGGGCACCTCTTCCCGTTCCACCAAACTCATTCACGGTGGAGTTCGATATTTAGCTCAATTTCATTTTAAACTGATTCACGAAGCATTGACCGAAAGGCAAAGACTTTTGGAAAACGCTCCTCATTTGGTAAAACCTCTCAAGTTCGTTCTTCCCGCGTATCGTTTTTATGAAAGACCTTACTATGGAATCGGTCTTACTTTGTATGATATTCTCGCTTCGAAAGGAAAACTTCCTTCTCACAAAACGGTTTCGAGATCGGAAGCAATCTCCGAATTTAAGGCGATCAAAAAGGACGGTCTTTTTGGTGGAATCACCTACTACGACGCCCAATTCAATGACGCACGTTTGAACGTGTTGATCGCAAGATCCGCGGAAAAAGAAGGAGCGACCGTCGCCAACAGAGTCGAACTCGTTTCTTTCGTTAAGGAGAATGGAAAGTTAAAGGGCGCCAATCTCAAGGATTTAGAAACCGGAAAAACTTTCCCTGTTTACGCGAACGTAATCGCGAACACGACCGGGATCTGGGTCGACCATATTCGTAAACTCGACGATCCAAGGACGTTTAACGTTCTTTCTCCGAGTCAGGGAATTCATCTCGTGTTCTCCAAAGAAAAAGTTCCTTGTGAATCCGCGATGATTATTCCGAAAACCAAGGACGGACGAGTTGTGTTTATCATTCCTTGGGAAGATCATGTGATTCTCGGAACCACCGATACTCCGATTGAGAATCCGGGCGACGAACCTCTTCCGATCGGCAACGAGGTTCAATTCTTGCTCGATACGGGAAATGATTATCTGGAGAATCCGGTTTCCGAAAAAGATATTCTTTCCGTGTTTGTCGGGATCAGGCCTTTGATTTCTCCGGAAGGAAATCAGGATACGAAAAATATTTCCAGAGAAGAAGTCATCCTCGTTTCAAACTCCGGTCTGGTTACGATGGGCGGAGGAAAATGGTCCACGTATAGAAAGATGGCCGAGGACCTTGTAGATAAGCTGATTCAAGTCGGAAATTTGGACGAACAAAATCCATGCTCCACTAAGTTTTACGCGTATCCCGGTGCCGCAGGATATTCGGAAACTTTGTATCAAGAAATCGAAAAAACTTATAAGATCGATACGATCTTTGCAAAACGACTTCAGAATTATTACGGAACGGAAGCATTCGCAATTCTCGGGAAGAAACCGAAACTTTTAGGAAAGGGAATTCCCTACTTCGAGGAAGAGGTTCTATTTGCGGCTAAGGAAGAATTCGCGTTAGGCGTCACCGACGTTCTTGCGAGAAGATTTAGAATCCTCTTTGTGAATTTGGACATGGCCCAGAAGATGGTGGCGCCGGTTGCCGCCCTTCTTTCCAAACAATTGAAGTGGAAGGACAAGACCAAAAAAGCGGAAGAATCCGAAGCGTTGGATTTGATAGCGAGCTTGAGGAAGTCTTATCGTTAAAAACTTTTAAAAGTTCCGACGTTCTTTAGTAAAATCATCGGACCCCACCCATGATTAGGGTGGAGGGGTGCGGAGGTGGGAAATTTTCCGCAAAAATCTTCTCTATCAGAAAATTCTAATCTACGCAAGAAGAATTTTGCGGACTGTATTTGTCGGAACTCCGACAAATCTTAACCGTCGATGTAATCCTTCAACTTCTTAGAACGCGAAGGATGTCTGAGTCTTCGAAGCGCCTTCGCTTCGATCTGACGAATCCTTTCTCTCGTAACCTTGAATTGATATCCGACCTCTTCCAACGTCTGAGGATAACCGTCGTCCAAACCGAAGCGCATACGGATCACCTTTTGTTCACGCGCCGGAAGAGTATGAAGAACCTGACGAATCTGTTCCGCGAGAATGCTTGAAGCCGCCGCGTTTACGGGAGTTTCCACTTCCGTATCCGGAATAAAATCTCCAAGCTCCGAATCTTCCTCGGAACCGACTGGGATTTCGAGAGAAATCGGTTCTCTCGCTACGTTTTTGACCATCTTCACTTTTTGAACCGGCCAACCCAAACGTTCCGCAATCTCTTCGTTGCTCGGATCGCGTCCGAATTCTTGAACGAACAATCTGGTTTCGCGGATTACCTTGTTGACCTGTTCGATCATGTGAACAGGTACTCGGATCGTTCTCGCTTGGTCGGAGATCGCTCTTGTGATCGCCTGACGGATCCACCAAGTCGCGTATGTGGAGAATTTATAACCTTTCTTATATTCGAATTTATCGACGGCCTTGATCAGACCGATGTTTCCTTCTTGGATCAAATCGAAGAAGTGCATTCCTCGGTTCGCATAACGTTTCGCGATGGAAACCACAAGACGAAGGTTCGCTTTGACGAGTTCTTTTTTGGCTTGAGAAATTTCTCGTTCGCCCTTGATGATTTTTTCACCCCAGTCCTTGATCTCTTGAACCGTGGAACCCGCTTCCTGTTCCATACGACGGAGTTTTCTTTCGTTGTTGCGAATGTCCTTGATGACCTCGCGAACTTCGTCGATGTTCACTCCCATCTTTACTTCGATGTCGTCTAACTTCTCGTTCTTTTCGATAAAACGGTTGAACGCTTTGATGTCGCGAACGTCTTGTCCGTATTGAGCCTTGATCTTTAAGAAGTGGCGATCGATTTCCTTGATTCTAAAAACCATGGACTTGATCTTTTGGGAAATCTTTTGGATTTCTTTTTGAGAAACTCCAAGTTCGCGGATCGCGTTGTGGATGATCTCCGTGGAAGCGTCGATCTTCTCTTTGAATTCCTTAAATTTTTTGGAAGTCTCGGAATACTTTCTGATTTTGGAAACCGCTTCCTGAAGAACCTTTTCTTGTTCTTGGATCACGAGAATGTTCTTAAAGAATAATTCTTCGAGTTTATGCGCCTCTTCGGCGTTCAGCGCATACATTTTGTCCACGCGGATCAAATCGTAGACTTTGATCTTTTTGCTACGGATCTTCGGAAGAAGTTTTATGTAGTTCGCGCGGAGAATGGAGGAACTTAAGATCGTTTCTTCGATGATCTTCTCGCCCTTCTCGATTCTTTTGGCGAGAAACACTTCGGTCTCACCGGAAATCAAACTTACCTTTCCGATTTCTCTTAAGTATAGTTTGATCGGATCTTCGGAACCGCTCGCGGATGAAGAGGATTCTTTTTTCTTTCTCGCAGGTTTGGAATCGTCCTTAGGAACGAGAGTGGAAGCGGGCTCCAGAGTGTTTCTGGTATATTCTTCCACGATTTCGATTCCCATCTCGTGAAGAAGGGTAAAGAAATCGTCTATCTTTTCTGAGTTCAGAATTTTATCGGGAAGAATCTCGTTGATATCGTCGTATGAGACTTCTCCGTTTGCCTTTCCCAGAGATATAATCTTCTGAACCTCAGGCATGCTTTGCAGATTTTCCATCATTCCCATTCCCTCTAAATTATGTGGTAGCCGACTGATTCCGGATATGTTCCAGAATCTTTTCTTTTTCTTTACGGTAGAAACTCAGTTCCGTAAAGATCTCGGGCGTAAAAAAACGTTCTCTTCTTTGATCGAGTTCCCGAATTCTATCCTCGATTCTAAACTTCTTTTGTTGTAACAAAAGAATTCGAAAAACCTTATGTAGTTCGCCCGGTTCCGTCTTTTCGGAATCTTCTTCCAAAAGATACGGAGCCAAAGCCTGTTTCAAATCCTCGGGCAGATCCGAGGCTAAAATTTGTACCGGAGAAATTTCGCCTTCTCCCGTATAAATCGTGTATAAATAATCCCAAAGAAAGGAACTCGCGGTATCCATGAATTCCATCGAGGAAATTTCCTCGGAATAGGAAAACAACCCCGTATGTTTCACGAGCATGGAGATGATTTTTCTCTCGCAGTCCAAAGCGGGACCTGTGATCGCCGGAACTTCCTTTAAGTTAGATCTAGTATCGGCATTCGAGGGTCCATTCTTTGCACTTGTTCCGCCTTTAAAATCGCGCAGAACCGCATCCATGCTGATCCCGAGTTTGTTCGCGCCGAGCCCTAAAAAGAATTGTTTGTCCGTTTCCCGGTTCAGGCTCTGGATAAAAGAATATAGATTTTGAAGAGCCTTTCTTTTTTTCTCGGGCAATGCGCGAGAATCGGCGTTTTCAAGCAATTCGTCTACGACAAACTCCGAACCTTGGATTTGGTTCGTAATGATTTCGTTTAGTTCCGGTCTGCTCAGGGATTTGGATAAATCGAAAGGATCTTTTCCCTCCGGAAGAAGTACGATGGAACTTTCCATTCCTTCTTTTAGACAGATTTCGGCGGCTCTGAGAGCGCCTTTCTTCCCGGCGATGTCGCCGTCCAAAACGAAGATCACTTTTTCGGCGAACTTCTTCAAAGTTCGAATGTGATTTTCAGTAATGGCGGTTCCCATGGAAGCGATCACGTTTTCGTAACCCCTTCTTACCAAGCCGATCACGTCCAGATAACCTTCGACGAGCATCGCTTCCCCAGTCTTACGAACGCCTTCTCTGGCTCTAAAAAAATTATAAAAAGTACGGCTCTTATCAAAGATCAAGGATGCTTGGCTGTTGATGTATTTCGCTTCCTTGCCCGGTCCTAAAATTCTTCCCGAAAACGCGATGGTCCTTCCGGATAAATCCAAAACCGGGAACATGATCCGATCCCGAAAGAAATCGTAAGGGCGGTTGTTTCCCGCTTCCTTTTCCCGAAGAAGACCGAGTTGAATCGCTCCCGCGATTTCGTCTTTCGTCTTTAACACCTCTTTGGCGAGTGTTTCAAAACCTTCCGGCGCATAACCGAGACCGAACAATCGAATTTCGGAATCTTCGATTTCCCTGGATTTCAAATAATCCAAGGCGTTTTTTCCGACCGGAGTATGCAACAGATGTTGATAATATTCAGAAACTCTTTGATTGATCTTGTATAAAAAATCCGAAACTTCGGCTTGTTTAGAATTCTTTTCCTCAAGTGGAATTCCGGAATACTCGGAAAGAATTTCCAGAGATCTGGAAAAATCCACTCTCTCGTAATCCATTACAAAACGAATGAGATCTCCGGAGGCTTTACAACCGAAGCAGTAGTAAAATTGTTTCTCTGCGGAAACGTTGAAGGACGGGGATTTCTCCTGATGAAACGGACAGAGTCCTAGGAAATTCTTACCTCTTTTTTTAAGAGGAACAAAACGGGATATATAAGATTCGATGGGAACTTCCCGGTGAACTCGATCAATGAAATCCTTTTTGTTAGACAAAAGAGGTGACCCACTTATGAGATTCAGGAAAGCCTGGATTTAACGATTGCCGAAACCTTAGTACCGTCGATGCTTTTTCCTTTGAATGCGGCCATGACACGACCCATGACCTTTCCCATATCCTTTGCGGTCGGTTGCATTTCCGCAAAGATCTGATCGATCGTTGCGATGATTTCCGACTCGGGAAGTTCGGGTGGAAGATACTCCTTGAGAACAGCGGCCTCACTTTCTTCCTGAGCTAAAAGATCGTTTCTTCCGGCTTTCTGATACATCTCGATCGCATCCAGACGTTTTGCATAAGCCTTCTTGATAACGGAAATGACCTGATCATCCGCGAGTTCTTTCGCTCCGGTTTTGGTCAGTTCGTATTGAATATCGGATTTGAGAAGACGAAGCGTAGAAAGATGAGGTTCTTTCTTTGCTTTCATCGCCTCTTTCAGATCGTCATTGATTTTTATCTGCAGGGACATAGGTTATAAAGATTCAAGTGAGTGGAATCAAAAAGATTCCGATTTTGACAAAGCCTACGATTAGGCTTTGTCTTTTTTAGAGAAAAGGCGTTTTTTCTTTTCTGCTTTTCTTTTTGCGGATTCGATCGCTTTTTTCTTTTTGATACTCGGTTTTTCGAAGTATTCTCTGCGTTTGATTTCGCTCATAATTCCTGCGTTAGCGCAGTCGCGTTTGAAACGTTTCAGAGCAGATTCGATCGACTCTCCGTCTTTTACAATGATTCCTACCATTCTATTCTTAGGTTCCTTCGTTTTAATAAGCCGCTCCGAAAACGAATCATTCGGAGACAAAATTGCATGCAAAATGACCACCGATTTCCGTGAAGAAATAGGTAGACAAGATTTACAATACCAGAAAAAGGGGGTATTATGTCAAGGGTTTTCCGACAAAATCTCAAAAAGGCGTCGGTTTTCCGACGATTTTAACCGTTTACGCCGCAAAGAATTCCGCCTTTTGAATTTCGGAAATCTCAATTTGTGCGACGATCCCGAATTTTCCATTCTTAATCACCACGTCCCCGTTCAGTCTTCTGTTTTTATCCAACTCGATCACGGTTCCGTTTTTTAAATGAAGAATGATATCGATCCCTCTGTAGTCGATGTATCGTTCCAGGGTTTTCTTGAACTTTTCTGCTTGATCCATTCTTTCCTCCGAGGGTTGGCCTCGTGAAAATTTACGGTACAACCGTTCATTCCCTGAAGAACTTTTTAAAAAAGATTCAAATTACGTACATCGGTTCGAATCGGTTTCGCTTAACAAGCGTCATGTACTTTTTGACGTTACGAGAAGTTCTTTCCAAATCGGTTCTATGGTTTCAATCGGAGAACCGAGTTCCATAAACTGGATTTCATAGTCCACGATGAGATGATTCACCTGAAAGACTACTTCGTCGAATCTTGCTTGTACTACTTCCGTTTTACAATCGGGAGATAACGTGAGAATCGATCTAGGACTCAGAACATACAATTTATCATAAGGTCTTAAGTGGGCTTGGATGATCGCTTTGAGTTCTCTCATGATCTCGCCGGATCTTTGTTCACCCAGAAGTTTAAAGTAAGAATACAAATCCTGAAATCGAAAGTGTGTGATCACGATTTCGGTACTTAGGGAGTTCCGAATATCTCGCACGATCTGATCCGAAAATTCTTCGAATAGATCCTCTGAAATTTTGTATTTATGAGTGATCGGTTTGATTACGGATTCCATCGGAAACTCCCTTCTCCTATGAATATCGGATCGGAATCCTTTGAAAATTCGTAAGATTCTTTCCAAGCGTCTCGATTTTAGGCGAAGAATCGTTTTTTTCAAGAGAGCTTTTCGCTTGAATTCGGAGGCACTCGAAAAACTCTGTTGGAATCATTTTCCCAGAGGAATTTATGTCCGTCCATCCTACACAAACATTGAGTCTTTCCCAGTATCTAATCGAGGAACAACTCAAGTTACCCCAGGCAACAGGGGATTTTACGGCTCTTATGAGTCACTTAGTTTACGCCGCAAAAATCGTTTCCAGAGAGGTTCGTAAAGCGGGGCTTTTGGAAAACATTCTCGGTTCGACCGATGTCGTAAACGTCCAAGGCGAAACCCAGATGAAGTTGGACGAGTATGCGGACAAGGTATTCAATCACACTCTGACCCGTTCCGGTCACCTTTGTATTTTAGGAAGCGAAGAACACGAAGAAACCGTTTCCGTTCCGAACGGCTATAAAATCGGTAAATATACGATCGCAATCGATCCTCTCGACGGTTCCTCGAACATCGACGCAAACGTTTCCATCGGAACCATCTTTTCCGTTCATCTCAGAAAAAGTCCGGGGGGAACTCCGGGAACGTTAGGCGATCTTTTACAAGCAGGTTCCGGTCAAAGAGCGGCGGGTTACGTTCTTTACGGGTCTTCCACGATGTTGGTTCTTTGCACGGGCAAAGGAGTTTCCGGTTTTACGCTCGATCCTTCTTGTGGAGAATTCATTCTTTCTCACCCGGATATGCAGATCCCGGAGACCGGCGGAATTTACTCCATCAACGAAGGGAATTACAACTACTGGTCCGATGAGGTGAAGAATTATATCCGTGACATCAAGTCCATCGAGGGCGGAAGAAAACCTCAATCCGGTCGTTACATCGGTTCCTTGGTTGCGGACTTTCATAGAAACCTTTTGAAAGGCGGAATCTTTCTCTATCCGAACGATACGAAATCCACCAAATACCCGAACGGTAAATTAAGACTTCTTTATGAAGCCGCTCCGATGGCGTATATCGCAGAGCAAGCGGGTGGTATGGCGGTTACGGTTTACGGAGAAAGAATTTTGGATCTCACTCCGAAAGAACTCCACGAACGTACGACCCTCGTTACGGGGAGTAAAAAAGAAGTGGAACACTTCTTAAAGTTCGCGCCTAAAAAACCTTAAGTCCTACTTCGGTTCGGGTTCGCAGTGGTTTGAATTTTCGTACGGGTACGATTGTTTGAATTACTGTGAGCTCGGATCAAAGATCGGAATCCTCAGATGGAACCGAGTATATTGTCCAGGTTCACTTTCCAATTTCAAACTTCCACCGTGTTCATTCGCAATTCCTAAACTTACGGAAAGTCCGAGTCCGGTTCCCTTGTCCGCGGCCTTCGTGGTAAAGAAGGTTTTAAAAACCGATTTTTGAATTTCTAAAGGGATTCCCATTCCGAAATCACAAACGGTAAACTGAGCGAATTCTTTTTTTTGATCTTTCACGACGCTTACATCCAGAAGAATTCTTTTTCCATCGTCGTACTCCGGAAACTTTTGATTGAGACTGTCCACTGAGTTGTTGACTAAGTTCACCAAAATCTGAAGGATCTGCCCTTCTCTACATTGAATTGTGTGACCCGGTTCCGCGTTTTTCCAACCGACTTCGATTCGATTCATTTTAAAGATCTGATGTGTGATCGATTCAAGCTTGATGAGAATTTCGGAAACGTCCACGGGATGAAGCGAACCCTTATCGTCCCTGGAAAAACGAAGAAGATTTTTCATGATGGTCGAGATACGAGCGCTTTCATCCCGTATCTTTACGGCCAATTGTTTCGATTTATTCGGATCGATTTCACCCTTTGCGATCATCGCCGCGTATTCCGAAATGGCGAGCAACGGATTGTTGATTTCATGCGCGAGGGTTCCGGCCATCATACCCATGGCCTCCAATTTTTGACTTTGTCTCAGTTGTTCCTCGAGTTCGTATCTTTCCTTTTCCGCCTTGATTCGTAATTCATGATCTTCTAATTCGTGTAAGGCTCTCTGAACCGCAGGAAGAAGTTTTTCGATTCTATCCTTCAACACGTAGTCCGTTGCGCCCATCGTAAGCGTTTGGATCGCCGCGTCCTCTCCGTAGGTTCCGGAAACGAAGATGAACGGAGTGCCCGGGCAGATTTTTTGCGCGACCTTGAGCGCGGAAAATCCGTCGTATTTCGGAAGACTAAAGTCGGATAAGATCAAATGCGGTTTCTGCTCGAGAATCGCTTGTGAAAAACTTTCAGAGTCGCTCGCATGAATCGGGTGATAGTCGATTTTTGCGCGATTCAATTGTCTTTGGATCAGCTCCAAATCGACTAAGGAATCCTCCAAAAAAAGAAATTTCCATCTACTCATTCTCGACTCCGTTTTCTTTTTTAGAATTTTCGGAAAGTTTCGGAAGGGTAAAAGAAAACTTAGATCCTTGATTTAAGGTTCCTTCCGCAAATACTTCTCCGCCGTGTCGTTGTACGATTCTGGCTACGATCGCCAAACCGACCCCAGTGCCTTCGAATTCCTCCTGAGTATGAAGTCTTTGGAATACTTTGAATAAACGATTCGAATACGCCTTGTTGAATCCTACGCCGTTATCTTCCACGGAGTAGGAATTATAACCGTCCACTTGTTTGGCGCTTATCTTAATGAAGGGTTCATCCTTCGTAGAAGAATACTTCGTAGCGTTGGAGATCAAATTCATCCAGACCTGTTTGAGCGCGGCTCCGTCCGCGAGCGCATTCGGTAGCTTCTCAACCTGAAAGGAATATTTTTTTCCGGAATAATTCTGCAGAACGGCCGCGATCACTTCTTTGACCATATTGTTCATGTCCACAACTCGAGTGACGAGATCGATCTTGGATACTCTGTGAAAGTTGAGAAGATCCAAAATCAAACTGTTCATGTAGACTACGTTTTTTTGAACGATATTCAGCAAACGAACCACTTCCGGATCCAAGGACTTTTCGAAATCCTCTAGAATGATATTCAAAAAACCTTCTATACCTCGGATCGGAGCGCGAAGATCGTGCGAAACCGAATAACTAAACGATTCCATGTCCTTGTTCGCGATCTCCAAGGTTTCAACAGATTTTTTTAATGTAGCAAAATTGCGGATTCTTACGATCAATTCTTCCGGAGTAAACGGTTTGATCAGATAGTCTTGCGCACCTTCTTGAAGAAGTTTGACTCTAAAATTCTGATCCGATTTTGCGCTTAAGAATATGATATACGTTCCCGTTAGATCCGGATTCTTCCGAATCTCCCGAACCATCTGATCTCCGCTGAGTACGGGCATCATGATATCCGTAACGATGATATCCGGTTTTTCCTGAATCGCCTTTTCCAAACCCTGTTTCCCATCGGATGCGACCACAAGATTGAACTCGGAGGACAACGTATCGAAGATATACTTTCTCATTTCGGAATTGTCTTCGACGATCAAAACCTTAGGACGATTGTAATAGGATTGGAGTTCTTCGGTTTCGATTCTTCTTTTTTTCAGTTCGAAAATATCGCTCATCAGCGCGGGAGTTAATTCTTCCGTTTCCGCAACCTGTTTGCTCTCTTCGATTTGATACGGAGCATAGATCGGAATCTGAACCTTAAAAAGCGCTCCGCCCAATAAAGAATCGAAAACGCCGATCGAACCCAGATGTAAACTTACGAATTCTTTTGCGATCGCAAGTCCGAGTCCCGTGCCTCCGAAGGATCTGGAATCACCTTCTTCCCCTTGTCTGAATTTTTCGAAAATCTGTTCGCGCAGATGTTCGGGAACTCCGGGTCCGCTATCGGAAACGCAGATGGATGCCAATGCGCCTTCGGTCTTTAAGGAACAGTGAATCGTTCCGGAATCGGGAACAAACTTAAACGCATTCGAGATCAGATTCAAAACGATTCTTTCCACCTTGGAAACGTCTATCTGAGCCGGAAATTTTTCAGGGATATTCAGAACCAAATCGATTTCCCTTTCCTTTGCGACCGAATCGAAATGTGCGGCGATGTATTGAATGACCTTTGCAAGATCCGCGTTGGAATAATCCAAGTCCATTTTCCCCGCTTCCAACTTGGAAAGATCGAGAAGATCGTTTACGTGTTTGAGAAGAGTATAAGAGTTTCTTTCGATCGTCTCCAAAAAGGCTCTCTGGCTTGCGGAAAGTCGTTGATCCTTGAGCATGGTTCGAGTTGGTCCTATGATCAAGGTCAAAGGAGTTCTAAGCTCATGACTGACGTTTGCGAAAAATTTGGATTTGAGTTGATCCATTTCAAAAAGTCTTTCGTAAACTTTCTGAATCTCGTTTTCCCTTTGTGTTAATTCTTCGTTGAGTCGAAGTAAGGTCTTGTTTGATTTTTGAATCTCTTGCGCCCTTTGATAGATTTCCGTTTCCATCGAAGCGGTAAGATTGCGCAGTTCTTCGGTTTCCTTGTTTTGTTCGTTGTCTTTGTTTTTGAGTCGAACAAACTCGGTGACTTCTTCGGCTCTGTGAACGATATAGACCACTTCCCCCTTTGCATTCAACAACGGAGAATTCATCGGGCTCCAATATTTTTCTTCGAAACCACCGCCTTCCGATTCGGGTCGCCTAACGTCGTATTTTTGAACGGCCATCGTGTTCGGAACCTTATCCTTTAGGACAATGTTTAATGAGGCTCTGAGATTGCTGACTCCGTCCGCGCTCGGATCGGAAGGATTATCCGGAAAAACTTCGAAAATTCCTTTTCCAAGGATCTCGCTTCTTTTTGTCTTTGTGGCTTGGAGGTATGCGTCGCTGACGGCGGCGATTCTAAAATCGGGTAGAAGAATTAAATACAGACCGGGTAAGGCCTCGAAGATGAGTTTATATTCTCCTAGTTCTATATCGACGGTTTTTACCATAAATTTCTAATTCCATTGGTTAAACGTATCGGAAGAGCATTCGCTTTGAATTCGAATTACGAGGACATACAATTATCAAAGTTTGAATAGTTTTTCAAATGCTTTTTGTTGAAATTTACAATTAGACTCGATTTATAAAAGTATAACATAAATACCGATAAAGAGACGGGCTTTTTCAAACGTATTTTTCAAATTATTCGAGAATTTCTATTCCTCCGGATTTTTTTTGAAAGAATTTATTGAGTAAACTTCAAAAACCCTTCGGAACCTTCGTTAAAACGGAATTTACGGAGCGGAATGTAGATTCAATTTATTGAATGCGACTAAATCCAAAGACAATTCGTAGTATACTAGGCTAATATACTCGCGTTAGATTCTTCGGTATATGAATACATTATAAAATTGCAGAATTCTAAAGTGCAATCCTAAGAAAAATCGAGAATTTTTCCGAAAAAAGGAGAATGTGGAGATTATCCCGCGTTATTTAGTCAATTTCTTGCAAAGACGTTTCCGAGAGAATTTTTCTTCGTTTTCCTAAGGATTCTTTTAAACTTAAAAAATCGGAAAGAACGAAAATGATCGTAATAAAGGATAGAATCGCTTCTAAAATCACCAGGACTTCGGAACTCGTGCTTTCCGGTACGATTTTGATGATTCCGATGTTCGTAAAAATCATCAGACTAAAGTAAAAGAACTTAAAAGCGAGAAGAAACGGCGTGATTTCGTTCGGAATGCCGGAAAACGATGTCGGATCCACGCGAAACAAACAGTAATAATCAAATCCGAAGGAAACGATGATTACCCCGATATTCACCGCGATAAACACAAGAAATTCGTAATATTGTAGATCCAGAGTGGAAAGCTCCGAGATTTTTCGAAACCCTTTTATGAAAAAGTAGATCGATTTGATTCCCGCTAAACCTACGATCAAGAAATGAATGTCGAGCGCAGTGAACTCGCTTTCATCCAAATACACGATCGTTAAACCGAGTAGAATGACCGCCGCATATTCAACCAAAATTTTAAGTATATTGCGAATCACATATCGATCTATATACATAAATCAGATCGCTACCTTCTTGTAAAAAATCCTTTTGGTGATTTCCGCGACTGTCACATAAAGAACGATGATTCCTACAAGAAGCGCCAAAAATTCGGGAGGAAGAGGAACCAATCCAAACAAACCTGCGATCGGCGTATATGGAATCGTAATCGTAAGCAGGACGATGGAAAGAGTGGTCAAAAACAAAGGTGTTCCCGGCCTACTCGCGAAAAATGCGTTTCTCGTTCGAATCACAAGAACGATCAACGAAGCGGATACGACGGATTCTATAAACCAACCCGTTCTAAACTGATCGTGATTTACGTGTAGAACCCATTGTAAAACACCGAAGGTTAGATAATCGAAAAAGGAACTTACCATTCCGAATACGACCATAAATTTTCGAATCGCTCCGATGTCCCAGCGTTTTGGAGAGGATATCATTTCCGTATCGACTCGGTCGGTTGCGATCGTCATTTCGGGAAAGTCGGTCAAAAAATTAGTGAGTAGAATTTGTTTCGGCAACAGCGGTAAAAACGGAAGAAACAAGGAAACTCCGGCCATACTGAACATGTTTCCAAAGTTCGCGCTGGTAGCCATAAAAACGTACTTTAAAGTATTTGCAAATGTGGTCCGACCTTCTTTTACCCCGTCGACCAAAACCTCTAAATCCTTTTCCAACAGGACAAGATCGGCCGCGTTCTTTGCGACGTCCACTGCCTTCTCCACCGAAATCCCGACATCGGCGGAATGAAGTGCGGATACGTCGTTGATTCCGTCGCCGATATATCCGACCACATTACCGGCCTTTTTCAAAGCGATGATGATTCTTTCCTTACTGTTGGGTTCCACTTCCGCAAAAACGTCGACCTCGCCCACTTTCTGAATCAAGGCCTCGTTGCTCATCTTTTCCAGTTCGGGACCGCAAAGAGTATTCGGATTTTCTAATCCGATTCTGGAACAAAGACTGCTCGCTACAAATCGATTGTCCCCCGTGATCACTTTCAACGAAACTCCCAAATTTTTCAGATTGGATACCGTTAGTTCCACGTTCTTTTTCGGAGGATCAAAAAAGGAAAGAAGTCCTAAGAAAACCAGATTCTCCTCTTCCGATTTTTCGATTTTGGATCTCTCGCCGATTTCTTTGATCGCGATTCCTAAGATTCGATTTCCCAGTTTTCCCAAATCCTCGTATTTCTGAAGAATTTGGTCCTTTACTTTTTCGATTTCTATTTGAGAACCGTCTTCCGTTTTTGCAAAATTACAAATATCTAATACGTTTACGAGGGCGCCCTTCGTGATCATCCTATGCCCGCCCGAATGGGAAACGAGGATGCTCAACCTTTTTCTCAAGAAATCATACGGAATTTCATCCGTTTTGACGAACTCGGCAATGTCGAAGTTCAAATCGGTTCGAATGGATTGGTCGATCGCGTTTACGAATCCGGTTTCAAAGGAAGCGTTTAAGAATGCGTTTAACGCGACTTCCTTGTTTTCGTTTCCGTAAATATCCAGAGCCGATTGAAGTTTTACGATTCCTTCCGTCAGCGTTCCGGTTTTATCGGAACAGATGATGTTCATGTTTCCGAAATTTTCGATCGCCGCAAGTCGTTTGACGATTACCTTTTTCTCGGCCATTTTTTTTGCACCGTGAGAAAGATTGATGCTGATGATCGCGGGAAGAAGTTGCGGGGTCAATCCGACCGCCAATGCCAGAGAGAATAGAAAGGATTCCAGTACGGGTTTGTGAAGAAAAACGTTTACCACAAAAATTGCGATGACCAAAAGAAGAGTTACGTGAAGCAAAAAAAATCCGAACTTACGAACACCGGCCTCGAACTCGGTCTCCATCGGACGCAATTTCAGACGTTCCGAAATTTTTCCGAATTCGGTTTCCTTTCCCGTTTTAACGACGAGCGCCTTTCCTTCTCCGCTCACAACGTGTGTTCCCATCCATAGAGAATTCGTTCTTTTGGATAAGGGAGAATCTTCCGAAACAACTTCCGTAAATTTTTCGGAGGCGAATGTTTCACCCGTAAGAGTCGCCTCGTTCACGAATAAATCCTTGGATTCAAGGAGAATACAATCCGCGGGAATGATATCACCTGCGCTCAGTTTTAGAATGTCGCCCGGCACAACTTCTTCCAATGGAATTTCTTTCAACGCGGAATCTCGAATCACACCGACTCGGATTTGAACCATTGCCAAAAGTTTGCTCACAGCGTTCATGGCTCCTCGTTCCTGCCAGAAGCCGAGTATGCCGCTTACAAAAACGATTCCTAAGATGATGATCGCATCGGTAGAATCGCGTACTACGATGGAAAGTCCGGCCGCAAAAAACAAAAGAAGAATGATCGGGCTTTTAAACTGAGAAAAAAACAAACCGATCGAAGAGGATTGTTTTTTGGAGGAAAGACGATTCTCCCCAAAACGAAAAAGTCGATTCTTAGCCTCAACCTCCGATAACCCGTTCGGTTTTGAATCCAATCGTTCGAGACATTCTTCCCGAGTAAAACTCCAAAAATGATCGGAGGGAGGTTGTTTGACTTTTTCTTTCATTGCAGAGTCGAATCCTTTGAATTCGATTTCGTTTTATTTCTTCCAGGGAACAAGCGCGCGTAACTCGGGGGTTCTCAGATACAAACCGCCCCATATAAAGAATCCTAAATATACGGGAAATAGAATATGGCTGAGCCATGGATTTAGAATTCGAACGTGAGAAGCGACCGCACCGCCCAAATATCCGGTCAATAAGATCGCGCCTAAGACGGAAGTTTTTGGGAACGCGTATAACAGTGTGCAGATGATAAGCGTGGTGCCGAGCCAAGGCATGATACTATTGGGATAAGCGAGTTTTGCCGCGTCTTCCATGGCTTCTTTGGGCATTTGATCGAGGAAAAATTTTCCAACCCCGTCCATGAGTAAGAACGCAATCGCGAGTCCGCTTAAAATTCTTCCGGTCCAGAGTTGACCTTTTGAAACGGTTTGTGATTCCATAAAAATCTCCTTTTGCACGTTTTGTCGCGCTCAAAGGTTAAAAGGACTTTGATCCGATTCAACCATTAAACTTGCGGAAGAATCGGATTCAAACGGCGATCGAAAAAAATTATTTTCTGCGGATCACTTCTTTTTTCAATTCTTCCTTAACCACATCCCTGTTGGAACCAACCTTGTTTTTCAATTCCAAAGAATAATGAATTTGAAACTTGGTGACGACCGGTTTTTCTTCCGAATGTTCCATGGACCAACGTGTTACGTCGTTCTGAACGATTTTAGCAAGATCGTTGATACGGGGAACCCTCGTGTTAAAACGAATCGTTTCAAAAGCCCCGGTATTTCCGTTTAACACAACGATGATGATTCCGTCGTCCACGAAATTGATCTTATTAAAACGAACCAATTCCTCGCTGATCAGTGCATCCCCGCCCTTATCCACTTTTCGTTTGATATACTTGGATCCTCGGAGCTGACGCAATTGATAACCGTCGCTTGTGATATGAACTCGGAAATATTCCATCGGATCCTTGGACGGTTTTAGAAAAGAAGCGGGATCGCCCGTGTTCAAGGAAACTTCCCTTCCTTCCTCGTCCAAAACAACCTCGTTGTCTCCGGCCGGATTCGGAACCGACTCGTGTTTTACGCTTTCTCCTTCGGGAGTTTTTGTGGTCGTGGAACAGGACGTAACGAATAAACTCAGAGCCACCGCGAAAAAAAGGATCGCGTTCTTAAGATTGGATTTTGATTTGATAAACGACATTGATTTTTGATTCTCCGAAACTGATTTCTTGGTAAAAACTTTAACTCGAACGGGAACCCGCCCGTATTATTTTTCTTTTAGCATATCATAACATTTGAATGAAGATCGTGGCCAATCCCAAAAAGCAGAAAAACCCGAACACGTCCGTAAACGTAGTCACAAAAATCGAGGACGCGATCGCGGGATCGATTCCCAAAACCCTCAACAACAACGGGATCGAGGTTCCGATCACAGCGGCGATTATGAGATTCGCTTGTAAGGCCATAAACATAACCATGGAAAGGACGAAATTCCCTGTAAAAAGATAGACTATGATTCCCGCCGTTACGCCTACCATAAGGCCGTTTAATAAACCGACAAGACCTTCCTTTCGAATCGCGGATTTCCAGTTTTCCGGAGTAAGATCTCCGGTCGCCAGGTTTCTTACGATGAGAGTGATCGATTGAGTTCCCGCGTTTCCTCCCATCCCGGCTACGATCGGCATCAAAGAAGCGAGTAACACGTATTTTTCAATCGTCGCTCCGAAGAACGAAACCACGGAAGCCGCAAGGGAAGCCGTTCCCAAGTTGATCAAAAGCCAGACCATTCTTCTTCTTGCGGAAGTAAGAACGGAGGAAGATAACTTCTCCTCTTCCGAAACCCCTCCCAAACGGAGAATGTCCTCGGATGCCTCTTCGTGAACGATATCCAAAATGTCGTCCACGGTGATTCTTCCCAAAATTCTTCCGAGATCATCCACGACCGCCGCGGAAACCAAATCGTATTTTCGGAAGATCTTCGCGACTTCTTCCTGATCGGTATCGTAGTGAATGGATGTGAACCCGGTTTTCATCAGACGATGAACCTTCGTGTTGAGCGGAGCCAGAAATAAATTCTTTAGCTTCACATAGCCCTTGAGTATATTGTCTTCGTCCGTAAGATATAAATGATAGATGTCGTCCGTTTCTTTTGCGATCTTTCTGAGTTTGATGATCGCCTTTCTCACCGTGTCTGTTTCTACGGCGGAAGCGAAGACCGTGTTCATCAAACGACCGGCGGTGTATTCACGGAAGGTAAGTTGTTTTCTGACCTGGGAAGAATCTTCCTCGTCGATCGAGTTGAGGATTTCTTCCGCCTTCTCTCTTGGAAATTCGGAAATGAGATTGGAGAGTTCGTCCGTTTCCAAGTTCTCCAAGATCGGAGAAATTTCTTTCATCTGAAAACGGGAAATTAAATCCGCTTGGAACTCTTCGTCGAACTCGACTAAGATCGAACTCTGCAGTTCGGAATCGCATCGTCTGAAGACGTAGAAGGCTTCGTCCTCTTCGAGTTTTTCCAGAACCTCGGCGATGTCCGCGGGGTGATTGAGTTTGAGAAAACGATCTAAAAAAGCGTTCTCACCCGCTTTGATTTTTTCGGAGAAGAATTCGATCCATTCCAAAGAAGAAGGATTCGCTTTTTCCGAAAGTAGGCCTTGGCTGACTCCTTTTTCTTCCATAAAATTCTCCCCAAGAAATGGTTCCAGAGAACAGGATTGAAAACTTGACAGACCGATCAATGAATTTCCAGACGAGGCATAAAAAAGGAGTTTTTCATTTGACCCGGTCGTACACTGCTCAATCGTAGAAAGAAGGTGCAACCAAGATGAAACCGTTTCTGAAATCCTATCTATTTATTTCCCTTTCTCTGATTCTTTCCGTAAACTCCGTTTCCGCCGATGCGTTTTATTATCCTTGGGAATACAACAAGGTGTATAACGAGAAGATCGCCTTGGAAATCGAATTGGATTCTTTAAGAACCCGATACAGAAACGAAACCGAAAATTCCAAAAAGGAACGTTTGGAATTCGATTCCAAGATCCGTTCTTTGGAGGAATTACTCGCAAGAGAAAAAGAATTCAGAGCCAAGGACAACGATCTCTCCGAGGAAAAACTCAAAGCACTGGAGAATCAAATCGCCGTTCTCAAAGCGAAAAGTTCCAATAAGGAAAAGGAACTGATCGAAGAAAACGAAAGACAGGCCCGTAAGTTTCGTGAACTTCTCGAAAACTTAAAAGAAGAACTGGAACGAGAAAGAGCGGCTTGTCAGAAAAAGACGGAAGCGCTTCAAAAAGAATACGAGAAAAAGATCGCGGACTTGGAGGCGAGAGTTCTTTCCTTAAACGACGAAATTTCCAAACTGAAAAATCTTTCCGACAATCAGAAAAAGGAACTCGATCGTCTCGCGGATCAAGCGAACGAACTCGAAAGTAAACTCACGGACGAAATCAAAAAGGGTCAGATCCGTTTGAAACGTTTTCACAATCGTCTTGTCATCAACATCGACGATAAGATTTCATTTGATTCGGGTTCGGCCGATCTGAAAAAACAAATTCTTCCCGCGTTGGATAAAATCAAAGAAATCCTCGGAAACTATCCGGGCAATCTCATCATCATCGAAGGACATACGGATAACATTCCGATTCGTACCAAAAAATTCTCGGACAACTGGCAACTTTCCGGCGAACGCGCGTTATCAGTTCTTCATTACTTTTTGGAAAGTAAGAATTTGGATCCGAGAAACTTCTCTCTCGCCGGTTACGGAGAATTTCAACCGATCGTTTCCAACGATACGCCCGAAAACAGAGCGCTCAACCGAAGAGTGGACATCGTAGTCGTTCCGCGTTGATGGACGATTTTTTTCAACTCCATCACGTAGAAAGAAGTCAGGAGAAAGGTCTTAAAAGATCGATTCTTCTGGCGATTCTCGTTTCGCTTTGTATCTTCTTTGTAGAACTTTTCGGAGGAATTCAAAGCGGAAGTATCGCTCTTCTTGCGGACGCGGGGCATATCATCACCGACGCGATCGCTTTGTCCTTATCGTTTATCGCGGTTGTTTTGGCTTCGAGAAAACCGAATCACAGATTTTCATTCGGTTATTACCGGATTGAAATCCTCACGTCCCTTTTGAATTCGATTCTAATATTCGGGATTTCGTTTTATATCTTTTACGAAGCCATCGAAAGATTTCAAAACCAAAAAGAAATCTTAAGTTTTCAAATGGTTTTTTACAGTTCCCTCGGAATTCTTTTGAATCTTCTCAGCGCTTGGATTTTATTTCGGTTTAGTAGCGAGAATATCAACATCAAATCCGCGTATGTTCATGTTTTGAGCGACCTTCTTTCCACTGCGGGTGTGTTGATCGGTTCGATTCTAATTTATTTTACGAATTGGAACTGGATCGATCCGTTGATTTCCGTTTTGATTTCGGTTTTGATCCTTCGTTCCGCTTGGGGAATTTTCAAGGAAAGTCTTTTCGTTCTTTTGGAATCCTCTCCGCAAACATTCGAAATCCCTCATATTCTCGAACATATCCGAAAGATCGACGGAATTCAAGGGATCTTGGATTATCATTTCTGGGCGATTACGAGAGGGGTTCACGCCTGCACGTTGCGTGTTGCAGTGAACGATCTCAAGAACGGCGACAAGATCGTCTTTCAGTGCAATCGGATTTTAAAATCGGAATTCGGAATCGATTTCGTTACGGTTCAATGCGAACTGTCGGATTTGACTCGGAAAATTTCGGAATTGCCCGTTTTGGATTCGCACGGAACCCACGATCATCACGGGCACGGACATCATCACCATCACTGAAAAATTTTCGTTTCGTTTCGTTTCGTTTCGGATCAGCGATCAGCGATCAGCGCAAAGATCGAATCTTTCTTAGAATATTCTTTTGATAGATTGGGGTTTTGCCGGGATGAATCGAATAAAACAAACCGATATCCGGAAATAGATTCGATAATTCCACTCCGCTCACCAAATCCGTAAGCCAAGAATAAATCAAATCTAGGGCGGTTTCGTAACCGTAGGGATGATTTTCGTCGATTCTAAAATCTGGATCGGTGTCCTTTCTTCGCGAAAGTTCCAGTATTTTAGAATATAATAATTGCTGAATGTCTAATATGTTTCCGACGATTCTCGAGTCCATGGAGTCCTTTTTCTCGCGCAAAAGGGTTTTTAGAATGAGCTCCACGTAACCGCAAAAAAGAGCGGAGGCCGACAACATTTCGGAAAGATGGATTTCGGGAGCCCAACCGTGATAATTCAAAAAGATCAGATTCTTCGACGGAAGAGAAATGGATTCGCCTTTTAACCTGCAATGAGTGGCTTCTTTTGCGTAGTCCAGATCGAAAATTTCTATCTCCAATCCTGGAACGTTTCGATCCAAATAGATCACGTCGAATGTCTCTTGCGGAGACTTTGCCACGACTAAAAATCCGTTACAATTCGCTCCGTTCGTCAAAAAGGATTTGGAAAGATCCAGGATGATACGATCGTTTTCGATTTTGTAACTCGTGCGGATGTTCGAGATTCTTCCCTTCCAACCGGATTCGCTGACGCCCATCGAAACGATATTTTTTCCGGAAGCGACTTCGGCCAAGAGTTGGGAACCGATTTCAATCGCTTCTTTTTTATTCGGAATCGGATTGTTTTCTCTTTCGTTTACGAAACCTTCGGAAACGAATTTTAAAATTTTTCCCGCGACGTTCGTCTGAGCCATAATCGCGATTCCGAGTCCGATTCCTCTCGGATAGGAACCGAGTTGATAGATTTTTTTATGAAACTCTTCGAACGAGCCTCCGGCGATGGCTTGAAAGTAACCCTCTTCCACCAAATACGGAAGTGCGTTTTTAAATACGCTTCTGAATTCTTCCTTGGGAACGGAAGTTAAGAATTCCTTCAGACTCATAATACCTCGACCAACTTTTTCTTATCGGAAGCAAAGACTTTCTTAAGATATTGACCCGTATAGGAATTTTTTATTTTTGAAACGTCTTTCGGAGTTCCTTCCGCGATGACAAGACCGCCTCCGTCTCCGCCTTCGGGTCCCATGTCCACGATCCAGTCCGCTTGTTTGATTACGTCCAAGTTGTGTTCGATCACGATCATGGAATTTCCACGATCGACAAGAGTGTGAAGAACCTCGGAAAGGTGTCTAACGTCTTCGAAGTGAAGCCCGGTCGTAGGTTCGTCCAGGATATACAACGTTTTTCCGGTGGGGCGTTTGGAAAGTTCCGTGGCGAGTTTGATTCTTTGCGCTTCTCCGCCCGAGAATGTGGTCGCCGGTTGACCGAGTCGTATATAACCGAGACCGACTTCCAAAAGAGTTTCGAGTTTTCGTTTTACGATCGGGATGTTTTCGAAAAAGTCGTTCGCGTCTTCTACGGTCATTTCGAGGACGTCGAATATATTCTTCCCTTTATAACGAACTTCTAATGTTTCTTGGTTGTATCGTTTTCCTTTGCAGACCTCGCAGGTCACGTAAACGTCCGGTAAAAAGTGCATTTCTATCTTGAGAATACCGTCGCCTTCGCAGGTTTCGCATCTTCCGCCGCTTACGTTAAAGCTGAATCTACCAGGACCGTAACCCCGCAACTTTGCTTCTTCCAGATTTGCGAACATTTCCCGAATCGGAGTAAACAGTCCGGTATAAGTTGCTGGGTTGGAACGAGGAGTTCTTCCGATCGGCGATTGATCGATGTTGATGATCTTATCTATGTTTTCAAAACCTTTGATCGTCTTGTGTTTACCAGCCAAGGTTTTCATCTTCATAACCTTGTGAGCCGCGGCGTTGTAAAGAATGTCGTTGATCAAGGTAGATTTACCGGAACCGGAAACCCCCGTAATGACGACTAACTTTCCAAGCGGAAGGTTTACGTCTATGTTCTTGAGATTGTTTTCCTTCGCTCCGACGATCTGGAGCTGATTTCCGTTTCCATCCCTGAGTTTCGCAGGAATCGGAACGCTCAATCTTCCCGAAAGATATTTTCCGGTCAGAGAATTTTTATGATTGGCTACTTCGGTCGGAGTTCCGGCACAAACAACCGAACCTCCGTGAACTCCAGCTCCCGGTCCCATGTCGATCAACCAATCCGATTCTTCCATGGTTTCGTGATCGTGTTCTACGACTAACACGGTATTGCCGAGATCTCTCAGATTTTTAAGAGTGGAAATCAGCTTAGTATTGTCTCTCTGATGCAAACCGATGGAAGGTTCGTCGAGAATGTAAAGAACTCCCATCAGTCTAGATCCGATCTGAGTCGCGAGACGGATTCTTTGCGCTTCTCCACCCGATAAGGAACCCGCGCTTCTTTCCATGGTGAGATAACCGACTCCGACATCGTTTAAAAAGGAAAGTCTCTGATGAATTTCCTTTAGAATCGGTTTTGCGATGACTTCTTCGGATCCGGTGACTTTAAGATTTTGTACAAAGTTCAAAGCCTTTTCAATGGAATACGAAGTGAATTCGTCCACGGGAACGTTATGCACCTTTACGGAAAGACTTTCCCGTTTTAGACGTTTGCCCTTACAAGAAGGACACGGATGATTCGTCATATACGATTCGAACCACTGACGCATGGAATCCGATTTGGTTTCCTTATATCTTCTCTGAAGATTCGGAATTACGCCCTCGTATTCTTTCGTGAATTCGTAATGAGAGTTCGCACCTCTAAAATCGTATTCGATTTTTATTTTCTTATCTCCGTAAAGAACCGTTTGTCTCGTTTTTTCGGGGAGATCCTTCCAAGGTGTGTTCATCTTGAACTTTAATGAATCGGATAAGGACTTCAGAGTCGCCATAAACCAAAAGCCGTTGCTCTTGGAACCCGCCCAGGCCTCGATACAACCGTCGACCAAAGAAAGTTCCGGATCGTTCACCAAAAGATCTTCGTCGAACTCCAACAAACTTCCGAGACCGTCGCAGGTCTCGCAGGCTCCATAAGGAGAATTGAATGAGAACATTCTCGGTGAAAGTACGGTAAATCCGATATCGTGTCCGTTCGGACAGGCCATCTTCTGAGAAAGAATGTGATCCTTGGAACCGTCGTCCAAAATCACGAGTCCTTCGGATTGTTTGAGAGCGGTTTCCACGGAATCGGCGAGTCTGCTTCGGATTCCATCCTTCATCACGATTCGATCGACGACGATCTCGATGGAGGTTTTAAAATTTTTCTTGAGTACGATTTCCTCGTCGAGGGTACGGATTTCACCGTTGATTCTCACCCGATTGAAACCGTCTTTGCGGATCTTTTCGAGAACGTCTTTGTGTTCCCCTTTTTTTCCCGCGATTACGGGAGCGAGAATTTGAAGTTTGGTTCCTTGCGGAAACGCAAGAACCCGCGCGGTGATCTGATCGATGGACATGGATTGAATCGGAGTTCCACATTCGGGACAATGCGGTTTTCCGACACGCGCGTATAAAAGTCTGAGATAGTCGTAGATTTCGGTAACTGTTCCGACGGTGGATCTCGGGTTTCTATGAGTCGTTTTTTGTTCGATGGAAATCGCGGGAGAAAGACCCTCGATCAGATCCAAATCGGGTTTTTCCATCTGACCCAGGAATTGTCTGGCGTATGCGGATAAACTTTCCACATACCTTCTTTGACCTTCCGCGTAGATCGTATCAAAAGCGAGTGAAGATTTGCCGGAACCCGATAAACCAGTAATGACAACGAGTTTGTCCCTCGGAATATCCACGTTGATATTCTTAAGGTTATGCTCTCTCGCTCCTCGAATCCGAATTTCCTGCAATGAAATACCCTCTCACTTTTTAGGATTTATGGCGTACTAAAATCTGAAAACTTTTTTCCTAAATGAAATTCTTCTTTTTCAGAAGGAATCCGGTCCTTAAACTGGCGCAATGTTTCGAAATCTTATCAAAATCCTATCGTATCCGTTTCGTCTGATCTTTCACAGCATCCGTTGGTTTCGATTTCGATTTTTTCGAGGCAATCACTATTTCTTGGAAATTCCGTCCGAGTTTTCGAACTACCGCAAATCTTTCTTTATGAGACTTCTTTCGTCCAAGGACGACGATGTTTTTTTCACGGATTTTTTACTCGAACTCAAACTCCTTTCTCAGATTCCGAATCTTGAAAAAATTTCGATTCTGATCCAACAACCCGAGTACGGTTTCGGAGAAACGTTGAGCATCGCGGAACGATTGCAGATTCTCAAAGAATCCGGAGTAAAACTCGACGGCTTCGCTCTGACGGGCGGACTGAAATCCTTATTCTTACTCGGTGTTTGCGACCAACGTTTGAGTTCGGAAGCTTCCGAATTTTTTCCCGTTCTGCCTTCTGCGGAATCTTTCTTTTTTGGAAACGCTGGAAAAAAATGGGGAGTGAAGGTGGAAACCTTTCAAAGCGGACCTTATAAATCCTTTGGGGAATCGTTTCAAAGAGACGGCTTTTCACCCAAGGCAAGGGAGAATTTAAACGCGCTACTCAAACAAATGACGGACGACTTGGAATCCCTGTTCAAACGTTATACGGGCTTTGGGCTCAAAAATTTTGCGGAACCTTTTTTATCCGCGAAAACGTTGAAGGAAAGAAAATTCATCACGGGTTTTTTGCACGAAGAGGATTTTAGGGAGAATTTTCTATACGCTCATTACGAAAACGACGAGAAGGATCTAAAGCCGATCACAAAAGAATTGAGTTTTTCATCTTTATACCGTTTTGCTAAATTAAGAAATTTTAAACTTCTTCCGGGAAGAGAACCCATCGTCGCCGTTCTTCCTTTGAAAGGAAACATTCATCACGATACGATCGGAAAAGGAGAAGGTAAAACCGATGGGATCTCCTATCATTCCGTAAAATCCGCGCTGAAAGAACTCAGAGACGAACCTTCCGTGAAGGCCGTGGTTTTGGAAGTGGATTCTCCCGGCGGTTCCGCGTTCGTTTCCGAACTTCTCTATCAGGAAATCCGAAAGTTACAAAAGAAAAAACCGGTTTATGCGTATGTTCAAAACGTTTCCGCAAGCGGAGGATATTATCTTTCCTGTGGAGCTTCCAAGATCTACGCTTCTCCCTATGGAATCGTGGGAAGCATCGGAAGTATTTCCCTTCGTTTGGATATGAAAAATCTCTACACCAAACTCGGTGTAACGAAGGACCGAGTCGGCTTTTACAAATACAGGGATATCTTATCCGAGTACGGACCGATCCATCCGGAATCGAAAAAATTGATGGAACAGGAAATCCAGGATTCCGAAGGACTTTTTTACAAACGGGTTTCCGATGCGCGTAAGATCGAGGTCAACACATTGGACAAACGATTCGGTCAGGGAAGAGTTTTTACTTCGAGCCAATTTTTAAAAGACAAGATGATCGATTCGATCACCGACTTTTTAGGAATGCTGGAAGACATCAAACAGGAATTAAAAACCGAAAAGGTTCAACTTCGATACTTGCCTACTCTATTTACGTTTCAAAGTTTTCTAAAGTCTTTACGACCCGGATTTTTATCAAATCGACTCGGTACAGATTTAGCTTCCGTTTTTTCGGAAGAGATTCGATCCGCGTCAGCCGAAATCGCGGACCCGCTTCGTAAGAAGTTTCGATTTGCGGAAGCGGAATTTATACTTCAATCTCCGTTTTGGAAACAAGGATAAAGAATTTTTACTTAGAGGCGGCTTTTACAATTCGATTGAGGAGCGCCTCTTTTCCGTTTTCGTCCTTAGGAATTTGACACCAGGCCTCAGCGATATTTTTCCGATCACATTCCACAAAAAACGAATAGATGGATTTCATGTATTCCTCGTTGTTTGAAACGAGGACGGAATACGCGGACTCGGATTCTATCTCAAAACCGATCTGAGCGTATTCTTTTGGAATTCCGTTTAACGAATCCTTTAATACGACTTTGCACTGAGGAGCGTAGTGTCTGTATTTGAGTCCCGGGCTGATCGGGGCAACATACATAGAAGTCGAATCAGTTATGTTCTTCGATTTCGAAACATCGGATTTTGTGTTTTCGCCGAATCCGCTAAAGGATTCAAGTCCCTTTAAATCGGGAAGAATTTCCAAAAGTTGATTTCGATCTACAAAACCCGGACGAAGAAGAATCGGAACATCGGAAGTAAAGTCGATCACCGTGGATTCGATTCCGATCTTGGGTTCCACACCCGTAAGAATACAATCCACCTTACCTTTGAATTCATCCAAAACATATTCCATTTTTGTTAAGGACGGTTTTCCGGAAAGATTGGCGGAAGGAGCCGCGACCGGAACTCCGCAAGATTCCAAAAACTCCCTCGCGGTAGGATTGGAAGGAATTCGAACCGCAACCGTATTCAAATCGGCGGTAAAAAGATCCCGATTGCGTTTCGGAAAAATTCCGGTGATCGGTCCCGGAGAAAATTTCTGAAACACAAGTTCGCCCTCTTTGTTTACTTCGCCGCAAATTCTCAGAGAAGAAAGATTTTCAACGTGAAGGATGAGAGGATTGTCGGACGGGCGATTCTTAACTTCGTAGATTCTTCTGCAAGCTTTGTGATCGAAGGCGGAGGCTCCGATTCCGTAGACGGTTTCTGTAGGAAAAACGACAAGCCCTCCTCGAAGCAGAATTTTCGCCGCTTCTTGAGGAGAGTCGGTAACGAGTGTGTTAACCTTGTTTTCTGGCAAGTTTCTCCGAATGATGTTGGCGATCCGCCTTCGCTTCTTCGGGAGCCGATTGTTGAGTTTCCGGCGCCGGAGCATTCGGATCTTTTACTGGCTCTTTTATTTTTTCCACAGGTGGAAGTTTATTAGAAACTAATAATTCTAGATAATCGTTGATTCCCGGATCGTTGTCGCTGATCAACTGCCAGAATGAAAAACCGCCGAGATCGTATTTTCTCAAAAGGCTCATTTTATCTTCGAAGGCTTTGCGGTTCATATAAAACGCAACGCGGTCGCAACCTTCCGATTTATACCAGATGCTCGGATCTTCGTATGTTTTTCCGGTGTGAACCCAGGAGAACTTGGAAAGATTGGTCCAAGAATCGGAACCTTTCGTATTCGCAAGAATCTGATCGATGTTAGTCGGTTGTCTGTGAATTCCCAAATCCTTTTTACGAACCGCGTCCTGATAATAAACGGACTTGATCTTCGCGTTACAATTCAAAGCCCAATCGTATCCGTAAGTAGGAATCGCCATATAAAGTTGACGGGAAGGAACTCTCGCTTTCGCATATTCGATGATACTTTTGATCCAGATGTTCGGAGCCTGCGGTCCCGGTCCCGGGTTTCTGTATTTACGAGGATGCAATTCATATGCCATAATCTTAATGCGATCCGCGTATTTTGCGAGGAAGGCGTAGTCGTGCGTCATAGGCCCTCTCCAGTTTTCCGCGTAATCCATCTTGATCTTTTCTTTCAAACCCTTGCAGGCTTTCATCGTTTCTTTTTTAGCGGGAGTTTTTGGGTGAACCGCAACGGAAAGAATTTTACCGCGTTTGTGAATTTCTTTGGAAAGAATGACGATGAACTCTTCGAACTTCTCTTTTTTCTCGCAACTCATTCCTTCGTAGTCGATGTCGATCCCGTCGTAACCGTAAGTATCGACTTCATGAAGAATGTTCGCCATGTGACGATCGCGAATATCGTTGCGACCGTTCATCCCGATGTTCTCTGAGATTTTTTCGTATTTATTTTCCCAGCGAAAAATCGTAGGAATGATCTTTACGTTCGGATTGAGTTTGCGAAGTTCGGCGACACGTTCGTGTTTTTGAGTGCTTCCCCAGCTGGAATAAAGATCTCCGTTGTTCGTATCTCTTCCCTTCATTCCGTAGATGAACGGATGAATCTCGTTGTAGAGATGAACCGTTTTTTTCATCGCTTCGTAATCGGAAAACCAAGTAGACGCGCGGAACGTTGTGTTGTCGTCCGCTTTCGGAAGAAGCGTTGCTTCAGGCATATCTCCGCCGAAAGAAAAGAAACTCGATTTGGATTCTTGGGAAGAATCTTCCGCTTTGGAAGCGGAATCGTCCGGCTTTGCGCTTCCGTCCGTTTTATCGATGAAGAATAGATTTTTGATTCCGTCCATGATCCCGACGGAACTCGTACGAACGTTTTCCCCCGTAGGATTGGAATCTCCCTTTTTGAGAAGGTTGATCCCTAAGGAAAAGGAAAGTGCGGATAATAAAAACCAAGTTAAGGAATAGAATAAGAACTTATTCTTAGGTTCGGAAACTTTCTGAAAAGGAACGGGTTTTATCAAACCTTCGGGGATATTGTGTTTGTCTTCTTGTTCGTGTGCCATCGGTGTTACTGTCTAATTATCGAATCGAAACGTAAGAAAATAAAGAAGTTTCCTAACTCGATGATTTTGGGATCCACTTCCAGAGATTTACAGGGGTAGAGACTGTCAAATGGTTCTTTTTACAAGTTGACGAATTCGAGGGGTGAGCGAAAAAAACTGCTTATGCCTCTTTCCAAATCTCTGAAATTATTTATCACCTTAAACGCATTCTTTCTTACTTTCTTGATTCTCGCCGAAGTGACAGGTTCTAAACTTTTTGTCTCTTTCGGTTTCACTCTTACGATGGGTGTGATTCCGTTTCCGGTCACGTTTATCGTAACGGACTTACTGAACGAGTACTATGGTAGAAAGGGAGTTCGTTTTACCACCCTCGTGGGAATGGTAATGATCTTTGTTGCCTACTTTCTTCTGATGTTGGACATGTCCATTCCTGCGGCGAAGAATTCTCCCGTAGACGATCATTCCTTCAACGTGGTTTTTGGAAACTCCGGAAAGGTGATCGTGGGTTCGATCGTGGCGTATTTGATCGGGCAGTTGATCGATATCCAGATCTTTCACTTTTTACGAGTTAAAACCAAGAACAAATATATCTGGTTGCGTGCGACAGGATCTACGATCGTTTCACAACTCGTAGATTCTTTTGTTGTCATTTATATAGCCCTGGGTGGCGGAAATCTCAGCTGGCAGGAACTGAATCAAATTTCGACGAACAACTTTATCTACAAATGCGGGGTTGCCATCGCGATCACTCCTCTGATCTACGGAGCGCACAAAGCGATCGATTGGTATTTGGGTGAAGAAGCGGAAACCATGATCGAATCCGCAATGAAGGATGGACGATCCGATACGGAACCGCTTTCTCCTGGCTGAAATGTTCGCGTAGATCCTCGGCGAAGACGAATAAAGCGCCTCACACGATCCATTCATCAAACGGCAAGAGCGAACGAGTTTCAACTCACTCGAAATAAAACCAGATTCGATTCTTCCAAGGATCGAAAACGGAAGCATATTGAAAATCTTGAACCTCCAGGGAAAATCCCCTGGAAAGCAAATCGGTTTTCAAAGATTCCCATTCTCCCTTAGAAATTCGAAACGTAAGAGTTCCGGGACTGACCGGGCATTTTTTAGATTCTTTACTGAAGATTAAAATTCCCCGATTGGCCTGGGAAAGTTCGGAATGGTTTTGGGAACTGCTTTGAATTTCCAGACCGAAAAGTTCTTTGTAAAGATTCGCCGAAACGGAACAATCCGTGGATTGAAAATTGGCCGCGTAAAATTGGATCATGTTTGGATAAAGGCCCGATTCCATTGGGAAGAATGCGGATTCTTCTTCGTTTAATTGGTTGTCTAAAGAGTAAAACTCAAAAAACTGGAAGAAGAATTTTTTGCGAGAATCACATGGCAACAGATCAGGAAGACTACGTTCGCATATTTGATACGACTCTGAGAGACGGGGAACAATGCCCCGGAGCCGCGATGACCGAAAACGAAAAGTTGGAGATCGCCGCTCAACTTGCCACGATGAAGGTGGACATCATCGAGGCCGGATTTCCGGTTTCATCCCCCGTTCAATTCCAAGCGGTGGAAAGAATCGCCCGAGAAACCGAGGGTCCGATCATCGCCGCGCTCGCAAGAGCGATGAAGGCCGATATCGAATCCGCATCAAAGGCGCTTCAACCCGCAAAAAAAAGAAGAATTCATACATTCATCGCATCCTCTCCGATTCACATGAAATACAAACTCGGAAAGGAACCCAAAGAAGTTTTAAAGATGGCGATCGAAGCCGTCACTCTCTGCAGACAGTTCGTGGACGACGTTGAATTTTCCCCCGAAGACGCTACGAGAAGCGAACCCGAGTTTCTCCGTGAACTCTGTGAAGCGGTAATCGAAGCCGGTGCGACCACGATCAATATTCCGGACACGGTCGGTTATACAACTCCGGCGGAATACGGGAATCTGTTTAAATTCTTAATCACAAACGTAAAAGGCGCAAACAAAGCGATCTTCTCCGCGCATTGTCACAACGACTTAGGACTTGCGACGGCAAATTCTTTAGCCGCAGTTCAAAACGGCGCTCGTCAGATCGAATGTACGATCAACGGAATCGGCGAAAGAGCCGGCAACACAGCGATGGAAGAAGTTGTGATGGCGATGCGAACCAGAAAAGATACGCTTGGAATTCAAACGCAGATAAAAACCGAAGAGATCGCCCGCGCTTCTTATCTCGTAAAAACCATTACGGGAATGCTCGTTCAACCGAACAAGGCAATTGTGGGAGCCAACGCGTTCGCACACGAATCCGGAATTCATCAAGACGGTGTGATCAAACACAGAGAAACCTACGAGATCATGAAACCCGAAACCGTAGGACTTTCCTCGAATCGAATGGTTCTCGGAAGACACAGCGGTCGCGCAGGATTTAAGGATAGAATCGTAAAGTTGGGTTTTACTCCGCAAGCGGAAGAACTCGAAGCCGCTTATCAAAGATTTTTAGACATCGCCGATCGTAAAAAGGAAATCTACGACGAGGACATCCGCGCCCTCTTCTCCGAAGAAACCAGAAAGTCAACCGGGGACCGTTATCAACTCGAAGGTTTTACAGTTTCCACAGGAACCAAAAGTACGCCCACTGCGGGCGTGAGAATTTCGGTCGACGGTCATGTCAGGGAAGAATCTTCCACCGGCGACGGTCCGGTCGACGCGATCTATAAGGCGATTCAAAAAACTACCGGCATGGATCCCGAGGTTTCCAGACTTGTAATTTCTCCCGTAACCGAAGGACAGGACGCGATGGCGGAAGCTTCGGTCACCTTGGAATACAAGGGAGAAAGAGTGGTCGGAAAAGGAAGTTCCACGGACATCATCGAAGCCTGTTCCAGAGCTTACATTTCCGCTCTGAATCGACTTTAATAGTTTAGAATATTCTAATTTTGAATTCTTTTTGAACCCATGGTTCCAATGCCGCGCGACTTGTCGCTCCTCTGATAACGTTCTCGAAGTCTGTAAAACATTCGAGAACGTACACGCGTCATAGATTCCACACGCCAAGCAAACAAGTCCTGACGAACCTGTAAGAACCTGCGAACGTCCAGTATTTTGTTTCACTGAATTCTTCCGTTCTATCCACTTCAAACGAACAAGGTTCGGCAATTTGTTGGATATCAAATCAGAATTCGTCTCCAAAAAGCCACACAAAGCCTAGTCGGAAGACAAAAACGAATCGCCCGTTCATTGTAACGATCCCTAAATAATTCTCTTGCCCGGATATGGATCGATTTTCAAGGTAGAATGGAGAGATTCTCCAATAAAAAGGTTTGTTATGAAATATTCTGAGATTTTTGAGCCGATTCAAATCGGTTCCGTTACGCTTCCGAACAGAGTCATTATGGGTTCGATGCACTTAGGACTCGAAGGAATGCCGATGACCGCGGAAAGAATGATCGCGTTCTACGGAAGACGTTTCGACGGAGGCGCAAGTTTTATTACCACGGGAGGAATCTCGGTCAATCACGAAGGAAAGGGTTCGAACATATTCTTCAACTTTCAAAAAGAAGAAGACTGTAAGGAGCTTTCCATCGTTGCAAACGCGCTCAAACCCAAAGGAGTTTTTTGCGCTCAACTCTTTCACGCGGGAAGATACGCGTATCACCGCGAACTTGTTGCACCGTCCGCGTTACGCGCACCGATCAATCGTTTTATTCCAAAGGCACTTTCCGAAGAAGAAGCTTGGAGAACCATCGAAGACTTCGGCGACTCCGCTCTCAAAGCAAAAGAAGTCGGTTTCGGCGCAGTGGAAGTGATGGGAAGCGAAGGTTATTTGGTGAATCAATTCTTCTCTGGCGTGACCAACCAAAGAGACGATTTTTTCGGAGGAACTCCCGAAAAGAGAATGAACTTTGCCACCGAAGTGATGAAGAACGTTCGTAAAAAAGTCGGTAAGGATTTTCCGGTCGTGTATCGTATGTCCGGCATCGACTTGATTCCAGGCAATCCTACTTTCGAGGAAGTGATCGCTCTCGCCGAAAGATTGAAAGCGGAAGGCGCGGACGCCCTCAACATAGGAATCGGTTGGCACGAATCTAGAATTCCCACCATTTCCATGCTCGTGCCGAGAGGGGCTTGGGCGAAAATTTCCGGAAAGATCAAAGCAAGAGTCAAAGACATTCCGATCATTGCATCCAACCGAGTCAATATGCCGGAAACCATGTCCAGAATTTTAAAGGATCACGAAGCGGACGTTCTGAGTATGGCTCGTCCCTTTTTAGCGGACCCGGATATTTTAAATAAGATCAAAGCCGATCAAGAAGAAAGAATCAATACTTGTATCGCGTGCAACCAAGCTTGTTTGGATCATACGTTCAAAGAACAGATGGTTTCTTGTTTGGTGAACCCTTCCGCAAACAGAGAACTCGAAATCAGCAAACTCAAAAACGCGGATAAAAAACACGTTGTGGTTGTGGGTTCCGGTCCGGGAGGACTTGAGTCTGCGAGAATCAGCGCGATCCGAGGTCATAAGGTAACGGTTCTCGAAGCAACCGATAAAATCGGAGGACAACTCAACCTCGCGGCGCAAATTCCGGGTAAGTCCGAATTTTTCGAAACGATTCGTTATTTCAAAAACGAACTGAAAAATCTTGGAGTTGATATTCAGTTCGGTCATCAGGCCACGCTCGCTAGCATTCTCGCCTTAAAACCGGACGCGGTTATCTTTGCAACCGGGGTTAAACCGAGAGAATTCTCCCTTCCAGGAATCGAAAAAAAGAAAACCGCATCCTATGCCGATTATCTTTCCGGAAAGTTCAAACCGGGTAACAATGATAAGGTGGCGATCATCGGAGGCGGAGGAATCGGTTGCGACGTAGCTCACAAACTTACGGAAGAAGAAGCGCCTACGATCGATTCTTACTTTCACCGTTACAACGTAACCTCTTATACCGAAGCAAAGATCCGTCCGGAAAAACCGGAGAGAAAGGTTTCCATCTTCCGAAGATCGGGCAAAATCGGTTCCGGTTTAGGAGCGACTACCGCTTGGGCCTTGCTCCAAGAGCTCGAGTCCAAAGAAGTCGGATTTTATACTTCACTCAACTACAAGGAAGTTACGGACAAGGGTCTTGTCGTAGAAACGAAAAAAGACGGCCCGGTTACGATCGAGTGCGACTCCATCATTCTCTGCGCGGGACAACTGAGCGAGGTTTCTCTTTACGAAGAATTCAAAACGAAATCTCCGGGCATTCCAGCGCATTTGATCGGCGGAGCCAAAGACGCATCTGGGATCGACGCAAAACGTGCGATGTTGGAAGGTTTTGAAGCCGCCATTTCGATCGGAGTGAACTAAAACTTCGAATTTTCGAAACGAGATTCGAAGTTTTTACGGCGTAAACATTCTCCTCTGACGACGCGCGGAACCGTACGCGTTAGGAGGAGAATGTATTGTTCTCAAAAACTTTCTTTGTACTTTCCATCCTTGTCGCCCTCCACTGCGGGACCAATCCTCGACCTTCGACGCAAGAATTTCAGTCTTCCAACTTCCAAGACCTTTCGGGAACCTGGGAAATCTACACGGATTTTACAACCTTACGATCCGACCTAAACATCGAACAAATTCGCGAGTTAGATCCCTCTTTCTGGAAGCCGGTTTTGATTCCTTCCAATCTCAAGCAGTTTGTGGATCTTCATACAAAGGGTTCCGCTCTTCGAGGCAAAGTAAATCTTCTGTTTCGAAAAAGAATCGAACTTTTACATCCGGAAGATTCTTCTTTGAGCCTATCCTTGGGAAAAATTTCCGATCGAGGAATCGCATTTTGGAACGGAGAAAAACTTCGGGAAGAATTCTTTCCGGAATACGAAAACTCAATTCCTCAAGGGTATGATCGGACTCGGATTTATGAAATTTCAAAAAATAGAATATTCGTAAACAATGAAATATTGGTGTTCGTTAAGCCGTACTTCGATTACGAATTCGGAATTCTATCGGGTTCGGTTGGAATCGGCTCTTCTTCCGAAGTCTGGAAACGGTTTTATCTGGGGGAAATCGGCGGACTTTTGGTTTTCGTTTCATTCTTACTCGTGGGAGTTTTCTTTTTGTTTCTTTCCGTTCGAGAAAGGAAATGGGAAGAGAATTTTTACTTCGCCCTTTTTCTGATCTTTTTCGCGTTGTTTCAAATTTCGCTTTCCGAGCTGAAATACTTCAGCGGCTGGAGGATTCTCCACTTAAAAAAAATCGAATATTCGTTTCTTGCGTTTTTGTTTCCGTTGTTTTGCAGATTTTTAAACTCTTTGTTTCGAAAGGCGAAAACAAAACTTCATTCTTCTCTGGAAATCGTTATCGGCGTCGCGCTCGTTTGGATCCTTTTTTCCGAATCGGTTCTGAGAATGGATCAAATCAATCGTTATGTTCTACAGATTTCTTGGATCGGTTTTGTATTCTTAAGTTTGAGAACTCTGATCCCGAATCTTCGGAAAAGTTTCGAATCCAAGATGATTCTTTTCGGAATTTTGTTTTTGCTGATTTGTGTGGGAAGCGACGTTCTTTCCCAACGAGGAATGTTCAAAATGATCCGTCTTTCCGGTTTGGGAGTTTGTGGATTCCTCGGATTTCTCACGTTAATTCTCGCGGACAGATTCTTACGAATGAAAGAGAAACTCAAATCCTGGAATCGCGTATTGGAAACCGCGATTCGGAATCGAACCGAAAAACTTTCCTCGACGCTGGAAGAAATCAAACAACTCAAAGAACAACAGGACGGAGATTACTTTCTGATCACACTTCTCTTTCAGCCGTTTCTTTCCAAAAATTATAAAACCGATTCCACCCGGATCGAAATTCATAGAAAACAGTTTAAGAACTTTCAATTTAAGAATCGATCCTACGAGATCGGTGGCGACGTGGTTTTAAACGAAACCGTTCTTATCTCGGGAATCGAATATCGAGTATTGATCAACGCCGACGCGATGGGAAAATCCTTACAAGGAGCAAGCGGCGCTTTGATCTTTTGTTCCATCGTTAAAAGCTTTCTGCAAACTCCCGATTACGAATTTAGAAATCCAGAGAATTGGCTTTTTCTTCTTTATAGAAATCTACAGGCCGTTTTTGAATCCTTCGACGGAAGTATGTTGGTTTCCGGAATTCTTTCCTTATATAGAATTTCGAGCGGGGATTTATTCTTTCTAAACTGCGAACATCCTCCGATCGTTCTTGTTCGAAACGGAAAAGCGGGTTATCTTCGCGAAAACGAGGTGCAGAGAAAGATCGGTTTTCCAGATTCCGATCTCAAAGTAAAGATCGAACACTTTAAACTTTTGCCCGGCGATACGATCCTCTACGGTTCGGACGGAAGAGAGGATTTATACATTCAAGATTCATTGTATTCTTCCCAAAGACAAAAATCCTCGGAGCCGACCTTGTTTTTCGGCCTGGTCGAAAAAGAAGTTCCGGACTTGGACAAACTCGAAAACGAAATTCTTCAGATCGGAGAATTGAGCGACGATCTGAGTTTTCTAAAAATTCAAACGGAATCGAAAACGAATTTCGACGAGGAACTTTCCCGATGTAGAATGCTCATCCGACAAGGAAACGAATTCTTTCAAAGGGAAGAATATCAAAAGGCCTGTTTCCAATACGCCCGCGCATCCCTTTTAAGACCGGGAGATCTGAAACTCGCGAGAATGGTTTTGCTCCTCGCTAAGAAATCTCAAAACTTCAAACTGATCCGATTTTTCTCCGAAAAGATTCTTTTGAGAATGGACGGGTTCGACTTGCAGGGCACTAAGGATTCTCCCCGGATAAAAACCTATTTCCGACTCGAAAACCTCGATATTACCATTCAGGACTTCGGTTCCGGAAAAAAAGCGGTTTAAGCGTCATAAAAAGAATTTATTGTTGAAATTGTTTCAAAATAAATATATTAGTCATAGTTAATTCATTCTTTGGCGAAGATTCGAGCACTTTGTAAATAAGGATGAATCCGGGAACCCTAGTCTCCTAAATCTTCGGCCTTCCGGTTATCTTTCAATGCCAGCTCGTTTGCCGGAGTAGAATCCGAATCCTGTCTTTCGGATCGGTTTTGGATTCTGCCCCGGAATTTTAGTCGGTGGGAAAATAAAGAAATATGAAGATCTATTCGGGCGCGATCAGTTCAAAATTGGATCAACCTCCCTTGTTCGTCACGAAAAACGGACTGAAACGAAAGATGCCGATTCAAGAACCCCAAAAGGTTTTGGAAACTTCCCTGGCTTACAGCCTTGAGAAAAATGTTCTACTCATCTCATACAATCTTCTTCTGGATCATACCGGAGATTCAAAACTTGCCGAAAGCAGTTACCTTCAATTCTCGGCGAGGTTTCACGAAACATTCTTACAAGAGTCTTGGTTCTTTTTGTCCAATCGAATCGAAACTTTTTTGAGAGAACACGAACAAGCCAAACTGGATTTTCATTACGATTCCAAATTCTAGAATAAAATTCTGATTGAGTTAAACCGAGCTGAATTTACCCTGAAAAGTACTTAGATTCCGGTATTTTTCTCAAACCGATTCCTGCCAGAATTTTGAATTTATTCTTATTTGGAGATATCCATGAAAACCAGAGTGATTACGTTTCATTACACCCTTCACGACACGGAAGGCAACCTGATCGATTCTTCCGAAGGAAAGGCGCCCCTTTCTTATTTGGAAGGTGTGGGTCATATCATTTCCGGTCTGGAAGATGAAATGAAAAAGATGGGAACTGGAGAAAAGAAAAAGATCAATGTTTCCGCGGAGAATGCATACGGTCTCAAGGATCCCGATCTGATTTTCGACGTACCCAGAGGTCAGTTTCCTCCGAACGAAGATCTTCAAGTTGGAATGATGTTCCAAACCGACGAACCGGATAAAGTTTTTACGATCACCGAACTTCAAGAAGACTCGGTCATCGTCGATGGAAATCATCCTCTCGCAGGAGTGAATCTTGTTTTCGACGTGGAGCTTACCGAAATCCGCGAAGCAACCGACGAGGAAATTTCACACGGACACGTTCACGGAGAAGGTGGTCACCACCATCACTGAGAATCGATTCTGATTCATTCATGTCCTGGAAGGAAGAATTAAATCCAGCTCAATTAGAAGCGGTCCTTACCCAGGAGGGACCGGTGCTCGTTTTAGCGGGCGCCGGAACCGGAAAAACCAAAACCATCGTCAGCCGTTTGGCTCATCTCGTTTCCTCTGGAATTCCAGCCTCTTCCATTCTACTTTTAACGTTTACGCGCAAAGCCGCAAGAGAAATGATTTTGCGGGCCTCTTCGATCGGAGATTCCAAATGTGCGGATGTACAAGGTGGAACCTTTCATTCCTTTTGTAGTGGAGTGCTCCGAAAATTCGGTCCGGTTCTCGGGATTTCCTCGGACTTTACGATTCTGGACGAAGCGGACTCTTTGGACGTCTTTCAATTTCTAAGAAACGAAAAAGATTTCGGGAAAACAAAATCCAGATTTCCCTCCAACGAAACGTTAGTTTCCATTCACGGAGAAATTCAAAATACCGGAAAAACTCTACAATCCATATTAGAAAAAGATTATCCTCAGTTTATCCAAAGGTTCGACGATATAAACACGATCTTCGAGGATTTTAGAATCTACAAAAACGAACGTTCCCTTCTCGATTACGACGATCTTCTTTATTTTACGAAAGATCTACTTTCCAAACATCCGGGAGTTCGAAACACACTTTCCCAAAAATACAGATTCGTGATGGTGGACGAGTTTCAGGACACGAATAAGATCCAGGCTCATATCGCGTGTCTTCTTGCTTCCGAACATTCCAACCTAATGGTGGTCGGAGACGACGCTCAATGTATCTATACGTTTCGAGGCGCGTCGGTTCGTGGGATATTAGATTTCCCTAAAATATTTGCAAATACTAAGACCGTCTTTTTGGAAAAGAATTACAGAAGTACACCCGCGATTTTAAATCTTGCGAACGCGGTTCTTCATAACTTCGCGGAAAAATACGATAAATATCTTTTTACGGATAACGAAAACGGTCCCGTCCCCGCGGTTCTTCAGTTTACGGACGAGCTCGAGGAAGCGGAAGGAATTGCGGATATTCTTTTGCAAAAAAAAGAGGAAGGTATTTCGTTTCATAAAATGTGCGTCCTTTTCCGAGCCGGATGGAATTCGAATCAGCTAGAACTCGTTTTAGCAAAACGGAATATTCCATTCGTGAAATTCGGCGGAAGAAAATTCATAGAAACCGCGCATATCAAGGACCTGCTTTCTTTTTTAAAAATTCTTTTGAATCCATTGGATTCGGTTTCTTGGATTCGAGTTCTAAAGCTGATTCCCGGAATCGGAAACGCAAAATCGAATGATCTTTTGGAGAAAATTCGGATAAGTTCGGGTTCTTTCGAAGTTCTTTCCGAGGAAACCGGAGGTGCGATCGGAAAATATCTTTCTCCCCTTCTCAACCTCTATCGGAAACACAAGGAAACAGACGCCGAAGTCAAGAATGTAACCGCGGACTTTATCGATTACTATCGTGTTCTTTTGGAAAAAAATTACGACGATTACAAACGAAGATCCGAAGACTTGGATTCCGTTTTGGGATTCGCTCTAAAATACGATTCTTTAAGCGCTTTCTTATCGGATCTTACGATGGATCATGCTTCCTTAAGTTTGGACAAGATCAAACCGGACAATTCCGAATCGGATCAACTCAATCTTTCTACGGTTCATTCGGCAAAAGGACTCGAGTTCGACGTCGTTTTCGTCTTAAACGCGACCGAAGGGGTTTTTCCATCGAATAAAAACACGGATACGGAAGAAGAAAGAAGACTATTTTATGTGGCGATCACAAGAGCCAGAAAGGAGTTGTTTCTAACCAGGCCTTCTCTTGCGCAGTCCAGATCCGGTCCGTATTATACGAAACTTTCCCGATTTTTGAGCGAGATACAATCCCCCGAAAAAGTATATGAGCTAAAACTAATATCGGGCAAATCCGCATCCAAGGATTCTTTCGCGGCACAGGGATCTCCCTCTAAAACCGCGAACGATTCCTTTTCCAGAATCCAGGATTATTTCGGAAATTGATCGTGGTCTACGCATTTCAAAGACGCGACGAAAACATCGAAGAATCCTCCGTGGAACCGTATATTCAAAATAGAATATTCGATTTTCTGAAACTCTCCGGAGGTAAAATTCTCTCCGGTAAAAAGATCGGTGTGAAGTTTTTTCCCTATTCGAACTTAGGAAGTTCCATCCGGATTTCCTCCGGCAAATTGGAGTTTAAAATCCATTCTTCCTACTTAAAAGCGGAACCGCAAGAATTGCAAGCCGTGATCGATTTGCTTTTATACAAACTTTTGAAAAAACCCGTTCCGGAAAATCTGGACGCGACGATCCGAAAATTCTACGAAAGTCAAAACGACCGAAAGAATCGAGCCGACAAAAACCGAAAGAGAATCGAACGTTCTCCCCTTCAAAACGCGGGGCTTCGAGCAATTCTGGAAAGGCTGAATGATTCTTACCTGAAAATCGATCTGGGCGATCTGGAAATTTTTTGGGGAAAGTCGAAATCAAAAACGAGACTCGGTCACTACGATCCGGTTCATAGAATGATCGTGATCAATCCGATCCTATCCCTTGAGTATGTTCCCGACTTTGTTTTGGAATATATCGTCTTTCATGAATTGCTCCACGTTTATTTTCCGGTTACGAGAAAACGGGGAAGAAACGTCATTCACGGGACGGAATTCAAAAACTTTGAAAAGAAATTTCCGGATTACAAAAAAGCGAACGTTTGGTTGAAGTCCAAATTCCATCAAACGATGATTTTACATACTTGAACTATTTTGAATTTTCTGATTCTTTTATATTCGAAAAAAGAGGGAAACGATGCATCCGAAAGTATTTGAAACTCTTTATATTCGTAAAAACTACGTGGACGACGAATTGAGAAACCACCTAAAAGAAATGCAAAGTTTGAATTACCGTTCTCTCGGCGAATACGACCGCGGAGTCTACGACGGATATGTTCAGGCAATCACCGAAATTTTAAAAAAGATAGAACGGAAATTTTCGCAGGCGGGATGAATTGTTTCGAATATTGGTTTTAGGTTCCGGAGCGATCGCCGGACTGTACGCGGGCAAACTTGCACAAGCGGGTTGCAGTTTGGATTTTTGGGTCCGTAGAAATTCCTTAGAGTTGAAAAAGAACGGATTTCGGATCGAAAGCCAACCCTGGGGCGATTTCAAATACGGAGCCGAAGACGTTTTTGAAACGGTACCCGAGAATTTAAAAAAATACGATCTCATTCTAAACTGTTTGAAATGTCTTCCCGAGGTTCGTTTGGAAACGATCTTAGGAAAACAAATTCCGGATCAAGTTCCGATCTTACTTTTACAAAACGGAATCGGCATCGAAGAACCGGTTGAGAATTTGTATCCGAAGAACGAAATCCTAAGCGGACTTGCGTTCGTCTGTGCGAACCGTTTGGACAACGGGAAAATTCTTCATTTGGATTACGGAGAGTTGACGATCGGTTCTTGGAATCGAAAGAATTCTTCCGTTGCGAAAAAGATCGCGGATCTTTTCAACGGGGTGGGAGTTCCCACACAAATTACGGAAACGATCCGACAAGCCCGTTGGAAAAAATTGATGTGGAACGCTCCCTTCAATCCGATCAGCGTTCTTTCCGGCGGCAAAAACACTTTCGAAATTTTAGCGCAACCGTTCGGACGCAAACTCGTGATCGAAATTATGAAAGAGGTCCAAAAACTTTCCACGTTGGACGGGGCCGAGGTTCCCGAAACTCAGATCCCTACTTTTATCACGATGACGGAAACGATGAAACCTTACAAAACGAGTATGCTTTTGGATTTTGAATCGGGAAGGCCCATGGAAATTGAGGCGATTCTCGGGAACACGATCCGTATCGCCGAAAAAAACGGTTTAGAAATTCCTCATATTCAAACCTTATATTCTCTTTTGAAGCTGAAGGAAAATTCGTAAGCGCGATTTGCTAAAAAGAATTGAAGGAAAGTCGACTAACGCACTAAAAAGAATTGAGAAGTTTTCGGATTCCTCTTTCCAATCCGTCCAAGGATAAAAAATACATGGGAATCTGATCTCCGATTTCACGGATCGTAGGCGCGTCCCAATATTTCATCGGTTCCGGATTCAACCAGATCGAATCCTTAAAATGTCTTCGAATTCGTTTTAAAGAATCCAAGCCCGATTCCGGATTTTCGGGAAGTCGAAAGTCCGTTCTAAATCGACTGTGATAATATCCGTATGTGGAATCGAGTAGTTCGTACGGAGCCATATACGCGTCTCCGATGAGAATGAGTTTCGTATCTTCACTGTGTTTTTTGAAAATTCTTTGCAGAGACATCGGTGTTCTCATATTCGCTTTGGGATACACTGCGTCATAGATGATGTTGTGAAAGTAATAGTAATGAAATTCCTTAAAGTGATTGATCTGATGACTCGCGGAAAAGAGTTTATTGACCCGTTCCGCGTGGGAGGTCATACTCCCTCCCGTATCCATGAGCAATAGAACCTTGAGTCCGTTCTTTCTGGATCTTTCAAACTCGATCTGAATATCACCCGCGTTTCTACAGGTGGAATCGATCGTTTTCGGAAGATGAAATTCGGAAACACCTTCCTTTCTAAGATTCCTGAGTTTTTTGAGCGCGGTTTTGATCTGACGCACATCGAGTTGTTCGTCGGTTCTGTATTCTTTATAACGTCTTTCTAATGCTTGAAACACCGCGGAACGGTTTCCACCCTCTCCGCCGACCCGAACTCCTTCCGGGTTTTGACCCCCGTGTCCAAAGGGAGAACTTCCTCCGGTTCCGACCCATTTGCGTCCGCCGTGATGTTCCCCTTTCTGTTCCTCGAGTCTTTTTTTGAGTTCCTCTAAAAGTTCCTCCGGAGGAATCAAAGAAGGGGGAAGTTTATTAGGATTATCGAATATTTGATTCAACCAATCCAAAAGTTCCTGTTTAAACTCGGGTTTTAACGCGCCTTTTTCCCCGAATATCTCGGAGAACACAAGATCGAACGCGTCGAAATATTTGATGTCTTTTACCATACAGGCTCTTGAAAAACGATACAATTCGTTCAGATCGATCCATGCCTTTTTGTGTGTGGTGTAATGATCCACAACTTTCAAAAAGTCGAGAAATTCTCCGGTTGTCACCGGAACTCCTTCGCTCTTCAGCCTGTAAAAGAAAGGTATAAACATTCTAATTTCTGAATAATCTCAGATCCTCTTCGTTTTTGATCAAGGCGCCTAAGAAAGGAATTCTAACCTCTTCTTTCAAAACCGCCCCTTGGTGCACCAATATCTGAATCCAATCCAACAGTTCGCTCGTGCCGGGTTTCTTTTTCAGATCGTCCATTCTTCGTATGAGATAAAACATCTCGAGCGCTTTGATCAAAAGTGTATGACCCACTCCCGGATAATGAGAAAGGATGATCTTTTTCATAAATTCCGGATCGGGAAATTCTATATAATGAAAAATGCATCTTCTTAAGAATGCCGCGGGCAATTCCTTTTCGTTGTTCGAGGTGATGATCGTAAGTGGACGATGTTTTGCCTGAATCCGTTTCGAAATTTCGGGAATAAAAAATTCCATCCGATCCAATTCCAAAAGAAGATCGTTCGGAAATTCTATGTCGGCCTTGTCGATTTCGTCTATGAGCACGATCGACTTTTTATCCAGATCGAACGCTTCTCCGAGCGCACCGAGCCGGATATAATTTTCTATATTCTTTACCTTTTCGGAATCCTCCGAAAAACGGGAATCATTGAGTCTGGAAACCGCGTCGTAAAAATACAAACCTTCCTTGGCTTGTGTGATCGACTTGATATGCCAAGTGTAAAGAGGAAGTTTTCTTTGATCCGCAAGATATTCGGCTAAGAGAGATTTTCCGGTTCCGGGTTCTCCCTTCAAGAGTAAGGGACGAGAAGTCACCTCTGCAAGAAGGATCGCTTCTTCCAAAGCGGGAGACAATAGATACGTTTCAGTGGATAGTTTCATGAGAAATCTTGGTTTGATTCTAACGTGAAGGTTCTTCCCTGCAAGAGAAAAACCTTTCTTTTATCTGACTTCGAAAACTACGCTGTCGACGATTTTTCCGTTCGAATCCTGCACGGAAAGAATGTGAAACCCTCGTTCCGGTTTCCAAAAAACTTCCTTGTCTCTTGTTCTTTGAATTTGTTTGCCGTTTAAAATCCATTGATATCCTTCCGCAAAAAACGAAGCGGAAAAATGAATCTTCTGTTTGCCTTCCGGTATATCCGGATCGATCGCGTAGATCGTATCGTTGCTGGGAATGAGAATTTTAGGAATGGAAGAAGACTCCGTGATCGGTCTCGTCGTAGAATCGTTATAGGCTTCGAACACACGGTGACTCGGTTGTTGTTCTCTGTCTTGCAGAAGATTCATGATCGCGTTCCAAATCGGAGCCGCACCGGTAACCCCGCTCACATCCCACATCGGACTTCCGTCCATGTTCCCGACCCAAACTCCCACCGTATAATTTTTGGAATATCCAACACACCAGTTGTCCCGCATATCCTGCGATGTTCCCGTTTTGACCGCCGTAAAAAAGCGAGTGCTTAGATGGTTGTTCAATCCGAAGGAAAGGGATCTATATTCTCGGTTGGAAAGAATTTCGGATAACGTGTTCGATGTCTCTTTTGAATAGACACGATTCCATACGTTGCCTTCCGATAAGTTTTCCTGAATCGCTTGTTTCGCTTCGTTCGGATAGAACGTCGGTCTTGAATTCATTCCATCGTTGGCCAAGGTTCTATAAGCGTTCGTCAATTCGAATAAGGTTACATCCGCGCTCCCAAGAGCGAGAGAAGATCCGTAAAAGTCCGCTCGTTCCAAACCGCTCAGTCCGAGCTCTCTCAATCTCTGCACAAAACCGGAGACGCTCACAAGATCCAATACGTGAATCGCGGGAATGTTTAAGGAAGAAGCAAGAGCATACTTCGCCTGTACGTTCCCGTGATAAATATCGCTGTAGTTCGAAGGTTTATAAATTCCGGAAACCGCCTTCCATTCAAATGGACTGTCATCCAAAATCGAATTCGGTTTTAAAACTTCGTTCTCAAATGCAAGCGCATACAAAAACGGTTTTAAAGTCGAGCCTGCCTGCCTTTTGGATTGAATCGCGTCCACGTAATATGAGGAACTTCCTTCCAAGTTTCCGATATAGGTGAGAATTGCGCCGGATCGATTGTCCAAAACGAGAATTCCGGTTTCGGCGACGTTCTTTTTTTTCAATCCGTCTATTATGTTTTTTGCAAGTTCTTCGATCTTCCATTGAAGATCGAAATCCAATGTCGTTTTAATTTTTGCGTTCCCGGATAGAATTCCCGGATTTTCCCGGAAAATCTTTTGAGCCGCGTGTAATGCGATTCCACCGGTGGAAGGCAAACCGTTTATCTTCGCGGTTGCCTGTTTGGAAAGGCCCTCGAACGAATCGCAGAGATCTTCTTTTCGTATTTTTTTAGCAAGAATACAACCTCTTCTCGCCAATGTTTCCGAATTGGCTCCCGGAAACGGAAGCAGAGCGACAAGAAAAATGGATTCGGTGTCGCTTAACGCGGACGGTTCTTTCTGGAAAATTCCGCGGCTCGCGGCGCGAAGTCCCCTGAGTTCCCCTCGGAACTGAGCCAAATTCAAATACGCGGTGAGAATTTCATTTTTGGTCCAAGTTTTTTCGATCGTATCGGCGAGATTCATCTGATCCCATTTATCAAAGATACTTCTTCGGCCGGGTTTTGTTCCGAGAAAAATTCCCGCCAACTGCATGGAAAGAGTACTCGCACCCCGTTTCGAATTTCCTAAAATTCTATCCTTAAGCGCTCCGAGAATCGCAAGTTTATCCACGCCGGAATGTTCGAAAAATCGTTTGTCTTCCTGTAAAAACAAGGAAAGAAGCAAAGTTTCCGGAATTTCTCCCTCTTCCGTCCAACCGAGTTTTCTTTCCCGAGAATTCAGACGAATCGTCTGGAGAAATCTTCCGTGAAAATCCAGAATCGTTCCATCCGAAGAATGATACGAATTCCGAATCTCACGATAAGAAGGAACAACTTCTCCCGCACTGATCACATTCGAAATAAAGAATATTCCAATGTAAAAATATACGAAAAAAGCCGGACCTCTCAAAATTCTCCCCATACGAAGATTCTATTCTTTGTTCACCGTTTGATCCGGGTTCGGAAGTTCCGCAAACTGATCGGGAAGATACATGGCCTCGGTTCGAGTCGGAGGTAGTATGAATTTCCCGCTGTGATTGATTCGATAAACGTATTCCAAGGTCACGGAACCCGCCGGTAAATATTCAAAATACGCGGTATAACCTTCCCATTTTCGTTCCACAAAAGTAGGAGAAGACCACCAATCCGTTTCCTTTGCCAATTCTCCGCCGGAACGAGAATCATTTCCGAGTCCCGAGCCCAAGATGCTCGCACCCGCGGGAATCGGATCTCTTACCGCGATCCAGGAAAGTGCGGATTCGGTATAAATTTTTAAACGGACACGCACAACGTCTCCTTCTTTAAAGGAGGATTTTTTACTTCCGGATTCGTCCAAGATTTCCTTTTCCATTCTCATTCCGCTTTCCAGTTTTTCCTTCAAAGGAAGAGCGGCCTTCGTATGAATCACGGCGTATGGTTTACCGTTTCCATTTTGAACGAACTCCAAGTTCTGCGTGCTTCTCGGCATCGGGATCGAAATCGTGGGCGGATCTTTTTTATTCTTCCATTCCAAAGTGTTCGTGTTGTTTTCCAACTTCACGACCGTGTTTCCTTCCACGGAATCCTTTTCGAATTGTCTCGAATACGATTGGAATGCGAGAATTCCAAGAGCGTTCGCGGGTGTGATATCCCAATGACCCTTGGACTGTCTTGCGATCGCGCCCCGAATCATTCTCGGAAGGTCGTCCTTCCAATTCGGATCCTTTACGACGGATAGAATGGTTCTCATCACGGTGGAATCGCTCGAGGATAAAAGCCACCAGAGAACCGGTTCGTCCGTTAAATTGTAAGAGGTTCCCTGAATTCTAAATCTGGATTTTAAAAGAGTATCCAACTGAGGAATCTGATTTTTGTATATTCCCGATTTTGAATATAGATTTCTAAGGCTGATCAGAATATCCGAAGGAAGAATTTTCGGATCGGTTTGAACGCTACGAATCACGTCGTCCCCGACCGTTTGAAAACGAGACATCGCGTCGAGAACGATGATCTTTCTCAAAAGAAAATCGGTATTTGAGATATAACCGTTTCTGTAAATCAAACCGTTCGTATAACGATTGAGAGCCTCGAGCAGAGTCGTTCTTGCGGCTTCCGGAATTTTATAACCGGATTCGGCCGAAAGAATCAACACGTAAGCCGTTAAGATTTCGCTTCCATACCAGGACATAGGGAAGAATTTCAAAAGACCGTCCCCGTCGTAATAGGAACTCAACTGATCCATGATCTGATTCCATTCTTTTTCGGAACCGGCCGCGATCGCCTTGGAAAGTTTTTGCTCGAGACAAGAATACGGATAGAGACTCATGTATTCTCTGGAAGTGAGAATCGCTCCTCCCGTTAAGGAAGATTTTAAACTGATCTCTAATTCTCCGCTTCCCTCGATCGCTTCCTGATGTTCCTGAATCGGAACGCTTAACGTTCCATCCTCCAAACGTCTGAATGTGGATTGAAGCACACGAACCGGAACCGATTCTCCCACCTTTTGACGGAAACGAACCGAATCCGTAAAGGAACCGCCTCCGGTTTCCTTGGTTTGAAACTCGTAAACGATTTCGTTCTTCTTCGACGGAATTGCAATGTCCCAAAGAACGTTTGCGGATTCTCCGGCCTTCAATTGTATATTCTTAGTTTCTAATTTAAGATCCGGTGATGTTTTCGGACTGATTTCCAAGGAGAGGGTTCTTTCGGTTGTGTTCTTTAAGGAAAGTCCGCTTTGAACGTTGTCCTTCTCCCTTGCAAACGGAGCGATCGAAGGATACACCAAAACGTCTCTTGTGGTTTGAATCTGAGTCGAACCGGAACCGAACTTATCCTTTCCGGAATGAACGATAGCGACGATCTTAAACGAAGTCAAAGAATCGTTCAACGGAACTTCCACTTCTAAAAATCCGTTCTCGTCCGGTTTTAAATCCGCTTTCCAAAAAAGAAGGGTGTCGAACAATTCTCGGGTGGTGGACCCGCCCCCGCCGCCTCCGGGTGGAAGACTTTTTAATCCGAAGTGTCTTCTTCCCACAACCTGAAGTTGTGCGGTGGATGTTTCCACGGAGTTGCCCCGTTCGCGCATCATCGCACGTAGAAGATCCCAGGTATCATTGGACTTCAATTCGAGAAGCCCCTGGTCAACGGCGGCTAACGTGATTCTTGCGTCCTTCTTTACCTGTGCGGAAGGATGGTCGATCTGAATTTTCACCTTCGCTTTTTGTCTGGTTCCGTAGACTGTCTTATCGGTTTCCACACGAACCGGAACCTCGAACGGTTTCCAACCGACTCGAATTTGAGCGACCCCCAATCGAAAGGAAGGTCTCGCCAAATCCACGAGCGCGGTTTCTTTCGGACTGTCCACACGTCCTCGAACCGCGAGCACGGAAACGAAAACGTTCGGAGCAAAAGAATTCTCCACCGGAATTTCGATTACCGGTTCTTTACCGCTCAACGTTTTGATATAAGAGTTGATGATCCCTTCTCTTTCCACCGTGACAAGTGCGGTCGCTTCTCTAAAAGGCATTCTCACTTGAAACTTAGCCTTTTCACCCGCTTGGTATTCTTTCTTTTCGGGAAGAAGATCCATACGATCGTGATCGCTTGCGGCGAACCAAAAATCATCCTTACCCGAAACCCAAACGGAAGAATGCGCTTTTACATCCTCGCCGGATAAGGAGGCTTCGAAATAAATTTCTCCGGTCGATTTAACGGGAGCATTGCAGAATAAAATTCCTTTTGAGTTGGTTTTACCGGAGCAGAATTCTCCGAGTTCGTTGATCTCGTATTTGTGTTCGTAGCTGTAAAAACCGCCGACCAAACGTTTTCGGTTGGAATAATAATTTCTTGTAAACGCGATTACGCTTACCTTCTTTCCTTCCACGGGCATTCCCTTCAAATCCAAGACCGCGACCTTAAACTTAACCGCGTCTTGAACCGCGGCCCAACCTTCGGGTGCGATTCCTATATGATACGCTGACGGATAAATCGGAAAGGATCTGTAAGCGCTTTGGATTTCTCCGTTCGGATCTCTGTACTCGAGTTCCGTTTCCAAAACTTGAGTCGTATCGGATTCCGGAATCGACTTCACCGTTGTTTCAAAAAATCCTTTCGAGTCCAAGGTCAAAGGAGTTTTCGTAAACTCGACCGCGCTTGTGTTCGATGATTCTTCGTTGTCCTCGGATTTTTGATTCACCTTACCGTTGCTAAACGAAAAATCGGAATAATCCGGAAAGTAAACTCCTCCTCCGTTCGTAACTCTGGTTCGGAGTAAAACTGGAATTTTTCCGGCGCCTCCACCGGAAAGATATCGAACGCTCCCCGTAACTCCGATCTTCGATGGAGAAACGTTCGAACCGGAGGTTTGAAAGTCGGCTTTCATCAGAGGAACTCTAAACTCTTCCACCCTGAATTCTCCGGCGTAAACCTGCCCCCTGTCCTTGCCGGGAAAGTCGCTCAACGAGATCCGATACACTCCGAGGCTAGCTTCTTTCGGAATTTTGAATTGAACCGAACTGGTTCCTTCCGGAGTCCACTTTAAAGAAAGTGAATATTCTTTTTCGCTACCGGAGTGAACGATTTTTGCAAAGGCGGGATATTCGTTTTGACCCGGAACCTCGAAACCGAAGGAACGTTTTCCCCTCGACACGAGTTTCATCGAAAGGGTTTCGCCCGCGCGGAATAAGGTTCTATCCAAAATCGGATGAAATAGAACGTTGCTGTCTCCGTAATCTCCGGGAAGATTGAATCTCCAGTTTTCGATTCCGTTTTGCCAACGAGTATGAGTGAACGTAAAGTCGTCTTCGGAAACCGCGGTCAAAAACAAACCGTTGTCATAGGCTCTCCAAGAACAATACGGAGCCTTGGATTTTGTAGGAATTCCTTTGATGATCAGGGTTCCGTTCGGACCGGTTTTCCCCACGTAAATTTTTTCGTTCTTACAATTGAAGATTTGAATGTCCGCGTTCGGGACCGGCTTCGCGTCGTTCAATCTTGTAACCCAGGCCAGAGAGGATTCTTTTCCCCATTTAAAATGTAAGGAAAGATTGGTAACAAGGGCCGCGGTGCGAACGTAAAACGGTTGATTGATTCCTAATAAAGAATTTCCTAATACGTCCGATTTCATTTCGACTACGTGAAAGCCCGGTTTTTTAAGAGGAATTCCGACCACTTCAAAACGTCTCGTTCCTTGTTTGCTTTGAAGTTTGATCTCGTTGGTAGGCGGAGGATTTTTAGAAGGATCGAAGATGGAGTAACGATGTTCCAGATTTTCGATCGTCTTGAGATATTGAACGATTTCACCGATCTGAGTGGAATCGAGAATCATTTCTCTTCCCGTAAACTGTTGTGTGTTTTGACCCGAATTGGAATTTTTTTCGTCCTTACCCGTGGCCCAGTTGAGAATTTCCTTTCCCTTGTCCTTCAACTTATCGAATTGTTCTTTGACCTTATCCGAAGTATCGGGTGTGGTCTTTACTTGATACAATCGAACCGGATTCTCCGCTTCCAGGTTTCGAATCGTAACCGGAAGAACCGCTTCCGGAAATCGTTCCAAAATTCCGAACTGAGAAGCGAACTTCAAAAGCGGAGGATAATCATCCGTGGAAACACTCAAAGGAAAAGAGGATTGATTCACGAGCGGACGACCGGCGTCATCCTTTACACCCGAAGGAAGAATGATCTGAAACTTCGACTTCGGTGAAAGAGGTGTTGGAAAACGAACTCCGTATTCATGACTTCCGTTCTCGCCCGAAACAACGGCGGGAATCATTTTACCTTCTGCGGTTTGAAGCTGAATCTTTTTGAGAATTTCGACCGCAACCGGAGAATTGAAGTTCAAGGTCAAAGGCAAGGAAGGAATACAAGCGGCTTTCGCGTTCACTCGATCACAATTGAATTCGGCGCGGAAAGCCTGTCTTACGGTATATTCAATTTTTCTTGTGGAGCTTCTGGGAACTCCCGATTTGGATTTGAGTCCCTGTTCCAAAACGAGATAAACTTTTTTACCGCTCGCGAACTTCTGATCCGGTTTGATCAAAATCGTCCGCTCCGTTTTTCCGTCTCTGTAGTTCGCCTTTAGGATTTGTTTTTCGACGGAGCTACTGACCTTGCTAAAACCGATCTTATCGCGAAGCCCGTCGGTCACAAAGTAGATATGATCGCTCATCGAGGAAGAATCCGGTTCGGAATCCAGATCCACGATAAAAATCTGATCCTCGTCTATGATTCCTCCTTCATACGGAGAGGAAGAATCCATTTCGGGTCCGCCCGTGTTGAAGGAGAACTTTTCACCTTCGTTCAAAGAATTTCCGGCCACCGATTTGACCTTCTTCGTTTCGAACGTACATTCCACTCCGCCCGGAAGCAATTCCGGAAATTCAAGAACCCAGTTTTTATCGTCCACCCAACGTTGCGTTCCTTGTAACGGACAACGGATCTCGAATGGGTATAGGGAGAATTTCGGATTCCCCAAAGGAATCATCGATTCCGAAAACTTGGCTCGGATCTGAGAAGGTTTTTTCACTTCTCCCGTGGGACCGAATTCGATTCTTACCTGAGCGTGAATCGTTCCCGCAAAAAGAAACAGAATCAGTAAATAAATTTTAGAAAAGGACTGAGAAGGGATTCGAATCGAAAAATTCTTCTCTTTGAAAAGTTTTGCAATTTGTAAAACGAAAAGTTTGAGGGTTTGCGAAAAGTGGATCCAAGGACTCAAGGGTTTCTCCCGAAACGGAAAGTTATTTCGGAAAGAAAACCCTATGTCAAAGAGAGAAGCAAGCGAAAACCGATTTCAGCCGGCGATACTTGCTTCTCGAATCAGAATATCGGGAACCTTGATCGAAGAATAAGAATCGTTGTATTCGTTTGAAATTCCATCGATTCGGAAAAGAAGATCAAAAAAATTCAGATTCATTGTTATGCTGTCCACGGGATGAACGGGCATTCCGTTTTTGTAATAGATCCCCTGAACACCGATAGAAATCTCTCCGGAAACCGCGCTACAACCCGAGCCGCCTTCGAGTTTCAAAACGTAAATACATTCGGGAACGCTCTTCAACAATTCTTCCAGGGTTTTATCACCCTTAGGTACAACGTAATTGTTAAACGAAGTTCCCACTCTTCCTCCGTACGATCGAACAGCGTTGCCTGTAGGAGCCACTCCCGCTTTTTTTGCGGATTCAAGATTATAGAGATAAGTTTGCAAAACTCCGTTTTCGATCACGGCTTTTTTACGCGTCAAAACTCCTTCCGCGTCGAGCAATCTCGAACCCGGATAATCCCGAACATGAGGATCACAGTACACGTTCCAGTTCGAAGAAGCGATTTGAGCGCCGATCTTTCCGTCCAAACGCGAAAGACCTTTTTGAACGCTGTCCGCCGAAAACGGTGAAGAAAACATTCCGAAAATCTGAGGACTGATTCGATTCGACAAAACGATCGGATACGATCCGCTCGGAATCGATTTCGCTCCGAGCAAGGCCATAGAACGTTCCGCGGCTGTGGAAACGATGTATTCCGGCTGGATCCGATCCAAGTCCAAACCGGATCGTGTAAAACCGCCCATCTTCTTCGTTTTTCCGTCCGTTGCGACTAACGCAACCCCCGCCGAAACCAGATTCGATTTTTCGCTATGGAAAAGACCATTCGAATTTGCTAATATAAATCGACTCCAGGTTTTACCCGCGTACGAATACGGAACGTTTTCGATTTTATCGCCGACCGACCAGGCCAGATCGTCGAGTTTTTCTCCGGTGGATTTCAGCCATTCAAAACCGAGAGATTCCAAGGATTCTTCGTAAGAACGAATGTCTATCTTAGGAAGTTCGGAAGGACCGGGTAGATCGATGTCTAACGCGTCTGAAATTTTTGCCTGAGAGACCGCGTCTTCCACCATCTGCGTCAAAGCCTCTTCGGATAATTTTTCGCTGTAAGAATAACCGGGTTTGCCGGATTGAATCAAACGGATTCCGATTCCTCTGGAATTGGATAGTTCGGTGTTGCTCACTCGTTTTCGGAAAAGTTCGATTCCTACGTCCTTAGATTCGGAACCCACGAGATCGTATTGATCGAGTCCCTTCTTCTTACAAACGTCTAACACATACTCAACGGATTGATCCAAATTCATGAACGACCTCCCACGAGGATCTCGTCCACTTTCAAAGAAGGTTGACCCACTGTGACGGGAACGGAACCCGAGGAAGCGCCGCACATTCCCGCCGCAAGTTCGAGATCGTTTCCAACCATGCTGATCTTGGGAAGAATCTCGTCTCCCTTCCCGATCAAAGTGGCTCCCCGTACCGGTTCCGCGATCTTTCCGTTTCGGATAACGTATCCTTCTTCCACGGAAAAGTTAAATTCTCCCGTGGATGGGTTTACCGAACCGCCGCCCATCTTCTTTGCGAAAAGTCCGTAGTCGATTCCGGATAACATGGATTCGAAAGAATCGTTTCCGGCCGCGATGTATGTGTTTCTCATTCTTGAAACGGGAGCATACATATAACTTTCTCTTCTCGCGCTCCCGGTTCTCGGAACTCCGACTTCTTCCGCTCCAACCCGATCGGAAAGATAACTTTTTAAAATTCCATTCTCGATCAAAACGGTTTTCTGCGGAGCGGAACCTTCGTCGTCCACGGTGATACTTCCCCAAGAATCGGGGATCGTTCCGTCGTCGATCGCGGTTAAACAAGATTGTGCGATTCTTTCTCCGAGTTTATCCACAAACGGAGAAGACTTCTTGCGAATCGCTTCGGTTTCGAGAGGATGTCCGCAGGCTTCATGAAAGATCACACCACCAAAACCGTTGCCCATAACCACCGGCATTTTTTTACCTTGGATATAACCGGAGGACAACATGAGGAGCGCTCTTTCGGCCGCAGTTTTGGAAAGTTGTTCGATCGGAAGACCGCTAAAGAATTCAAAACCTTTTCTCGCTCCCGGATTTTCGGAAGCTACAAAACGTTCTCCCCCTTTTTCGGCGGCGACGTTGATGCTAAAACGACTTCTCACCCGTAAGTCTTCTAAGGACAATCCTTCCGAGTTGTAGATTCCGATTCTGGAAACGGAATCGGATGCGGACGCGCTGACTTGGACGATATTGGAAGACGTGCCCCGAGCGGTTTTGTCCGCTCGAAATAATAGTTCTAGTTTTTCATCCGGAGAAACCTTACGAGGATCTCTGATATTTACCGGAAACGAAGGAGTTTTTACATCGCCTCTGAGTACGAGGGCTTGTCCTTTTCCTTTCGCGGCTCCTCTTGAATCGGCCAAGAGGTCTATTAGAGAAATTAAATGTTCCGGATCTTCGTTGTTTGTATGAGCGTAGAGAACGTCGGTTCCGTAAATCAGTCGAATTCCGATTCCGTAATCGATACCGGCGAAACTCTGTTCGATTTTTTGATCTCTTAAACTTACCGAGGAAGACCTTGTCTCCTCTTCGAATATTTCTACAAAATCTGCTTTTCTGGACAATCCCGCTTCCAGGATCAGGTGGGCTTTGTTTGTCTGCATTCTATCCTTTTAGACTCCGAAGTTTCTCGGAGTCTTTAGTTTTTCCTCTTAAGGCTTTTTGATTTTTTCCCTGTATTTGATCGCGTGAGCCGTTGCTTTCCATTTGACCCGGTTCCAAACGACCAAAAGAATACTCGTTTCCTCGACTTCGAAACGATAGTTCATGATCTCGTCCCCGCCCATGGCTTTGGATTTATCGCGCAATTCTTTATAACCGGTTTCACCCGTAACCACGAGCATCAACCAAGACGTATAAACCCCTTCGGTTTCCACGGTTCCCAAAATTTGAAAATCATCCGATGAGATCAAATATTGAGTATAATTCGTACCCAGACCGGGAACTCGAATATCCCTATAGATACAACCGCTCAGCAAAAAGGAAACAAGCGCCAAAAGCAGAATGTTTCTCGATTTCAAAACTCTCATATACTTTCCTCCAATTTTTTTAAACAAGTCCATTATAAATCTCGAATGTAATTCTGATCGGGCAATTTTCCCTGAAGCGCAAGTCGAATATAATCGACCCCTTTCAATTCTTCGGAATAACGCGGAATCAAGTGGAAGTGCATGTGAGGAACCATCTCCGAAACCGTCACCGTATACACTTTAACGGGAGAATGGTTTTTATAGATCCAATTGGTCGCAAACTCGAGCGCCTTGCCGAAATCGGAGAACGCATCCTTGGACCAATCTTGATACGAGGTCCAATGAGAACGGGGTTCTATATAAAGATACCCTTTGAGTTTTTTTTCTTCTTCGGAATGACGGACCGAAAATTCTCCGAAACGGAAAAGAATTTCAGAGTCGTCTCCGGATTGATGGAACTTACAAAGTGGACAATCGGACATGAAAGGACCTAAAATCGGTTTCTATGATTATTTCAAAGATTCTCCTATTGTATAGGAGAAAATGCTCCCAAGAGACAAAGGACCGTTTAAAAAAACGATTCGGAAAGAATTTATTCTTTTCAGATAGAGGAAACCGAACAAGAATTGAGTCCGTTCTTTTTTGTTAGGAATCCTATGAAACGTTTTTATCTTTTTTCCATTCTATTCTTTCTTTGGAATTCTTCCGCAAACGCGGAAACCTCCGCTCTTTCGCAGAGATTCACCGTTCTCAAACGATTCTTAGGTGATCCCGCTTCGGTGGAAAAATCCTGGCTGATCGAATCGATTCCTGTTTGGAAAAAAGAGGAAGAATCCAGACTGGAATCCTATCTCAAAAAGGTTCTTTCTCCGAAACTGGAAACGTCTTCTTTTCCTTCTCAAGAATTCTTAAGAACCGAATTCAAAAAAATTCCGAACCTGGGCGGGATTCGAATTCGAAATCAAAAATCGACTTTGTTTACGATGGTTTCTTTCGGATCGGAATTTCCGAATCTTTCTCAAACCCGTAACTTTCAAATTAAGGATTATTATATCGATTTTTATCTGGGAAGAAGAACCGGAATTCCTTCCGTGGAATTCCCAAAGGCGGGACTCGCCTCCTCGTTTTTTTATTTTTCCGAAGACGAAACGCTTCTCTATTCTCAGGAAACTCCGGAGTGGAAGATCGAAAATCAAACTTCTTTGGGAGAATTGAATTCGTTCTTCAGAAGTAAGAACGAAAAATGCCAGGGTTGCGAAAAACTACGTTTGATAGACGGCACGTTATTCTTCTTTCCTTCGCAAACCGCGGTTTCCTTTTGGCTTCGTTGGACATTAGGCGTTCTTCTCTCTTTGGGTGCGCTCATTCTTACGATTCTTTTCTTTAGAAGTTTTCTTCTGAGAAACAAGGAAACCCTTCGCAAGGCGGTCCAGGCTCAAAAGACTTTGGATGAAGAAAAAAAATCGATTCTTTCTCAATAATACTCAAATTTTTGCTATACAAATAATTACATATAATTTAGAGTTGCCCATAGAAAACCGGGTGACATAAACCTAAGTTTTCGAAAAAAATCGTATCAGATTTGTTTTTTTAGTTTTTGAGACCAAAATTTGTCCGGATCAAGAACTATACTAAAAAGTAAGCCGCTTACAACTCCGCGGCGCCACTGCCAAGAACCGTAAAGGAAGGAGGCAGAAAACATGGGAGAAGGTATTATGAAGAAAAGTAAAGAAGAAGCTCAGAACGTAGACGATTCCAAGAAGTTAGCGATCGAGCAAGCGATGAGCCAAATTGAAAAACAATTTGGAAAAGGTGCGATCATGAAATTAGGATCCGATGCGGCGAAACAAACCGTGCAAGTGATTCCTTCGGGTTCTTTGGATCTGGACATCGCGCTCGGAATCGGCGGTTATCCGATCGGTAGAATTGTAGAGATCTACGGACCGGAATCTTCCGGTAAAACCACTCTTACCCTTTCGGCGATTGCGGAAGCTCAGAAAAGAGGCGGAGTGGCGGCGTTTATCGACGCAGAACACGCATTAGATCCTTCTTATGCAAAAAAACTCGGAGTGAATATCGACGAACTTTTGGTTTCTCAGCCGGACAACGGAGAAGAAGCCCTTGAGATCTGCGAATCCCTGGTTCGAAGCAACGCGATCGATTTGATCGTAATCGACTCGGTAGCGGCCTTGGTTCCAAAAGCCGAAATCGAAGGAGATATGGGAGATTCTCACATGGGTTTACAAGCAAGACTCATGTCCCAGGCACTCAGAAAGTTAACCGGAACGATCGCAAAATCCAAAACCGTAGTTATCTTTATCAACCAGATCCGGATGAAAATCGGGGTTATGTTCGGTTCTCCGGAAACGACCACGGGTGGAAACGCTCTGAAATTCTATTGTTCGGTTCGTTTGGACATCCGTAAAATCGAAACCCTCAAGGAAAAGGAAGAATCCGTCGGAAACCGGGTTCGTGTCAAAGTCGTGAAAAACAAGTGTGCGCCGCCTTTTAAACAGGCAGAATTTGACATAATCTTCAACGCAGGGATCAGCAGAGAAGGTTCTCTGGTTGACCTTGGTGTGAAACATGATATCATTAGCAAGGCCGGAGCCTGGTATTCTTATAATACGGAAAAGATCGGGCAAGGAAAAGAGGCGGCTAAAGAATACCTCAAAAATAATCCCGAGATCGCTTTCACCGTGGAGAACATGGTAAGAGATCTGAACAGTCTGCCTTTGCTGGCTCAAGATAATAAAAAACCTCGTAAAGAGGAAAAATTGGAGCAGGCCGCAGGCTAAGTAACCCACTGGCTTTCTTTTTAGGAACCCTTGACCGCCGGATGAGAAATCACCCGGCGTTTTTTTTAGTTACAGCATTCTCCCCGAATTAAAATCTTTCTATAAGAAACACAAAAAACGAATCTTATAAAAGATAACGAGGATTATGGCGGAGATCAGTATCTTAGGAGCGGGCGGTTTAACCGGTAAGGAATTACTTTCACTTCTTTCTCATCAGTCGGAACACGAAGTCGTACATATCACGAGCGATAAACTCGCGGGCAAAACCCTCTCCGAAGTTTTTCCCGAAATTCCGTTTCCAAAAAATCTCACATTTCATAAACACGAGGACGCGGTTCCTAAAAAATCCTTGGTGGTTCTTGCGGTTCCGAACGAAGTTTCCGTGGAATCCGCACCGAAGTTTTTGGACGCCGGTCATAAAGTGATCGATCTTTCCGGGGTCTATAGACTTCACGATCAAGAAATATTAGAAAAATCTTATAAACTAAAACATACGAAATTTTCGTATGTGGACAAGGCGGTTTTCGGAATTCCGGAAATCTTTCGGGATAAACTGAAAAACGCGGACTTCGTTTCCAACCCGGGTTGTTTTTCCACTTCGGTGATTCTTCCCGTGTTTTTGTTAAACGAACTCAGAAAAAATCTGAGACCTCGGATCGTAGCGGATTCCAAATCGGGAGTTTCCGGCGCGGGTGGAAGAACGGAAGACGCTGGATTTTCTTATACGGGTGTGTATGAAAACTTTCGTGCCTATAAGGTTCTTACCCATCAACACGAACCGGAGATCAAAGAATACGTTTACGCAAAGTCCGGTTTAGCAGAACCCGAAGTGATCTTTACGCCCCATCTTCTTCCGGTTTATAGAGGAATTCTTTCCACGATCTTTTTGGAATTGGACGCCGAACCTTCGCGGGACCCGATCGAAGTTTTGAGAAATTCTTCCCAAAACGAACCGTTTATCCGGATCTTAAATACTCCGGAAGAGATCGAACTCAAAAAAATCCAACATACGAACTTCCTGGACATCAGCGTTCGTAGAAGAGGAAACACGTTAGTCATCGTTGCCGCCTTGGACAACTTGGTCAAAGGTGCGGCGGGTCAGGCGTTGCAAAACATCAATCTGATGACCGGAACCCGGGAAACTCTGGGACTCCTCCCCTAATCGAATTTATGGAAAAGACGAGCCTTTATCATCTTCTTAAGGACGTTTCCGTAGTTTATGCGGACCGACCCATGTATTGGATTCGGGAAGAATCCGGCGACTTTCGCGGAATCTCTTATAAGGATTGGTATGAAAATCTAAAAAACCTCTCCATGTTCTTGATCGATCTCGGAATGCAAAAAGGAAACACGGCCGGGCTTATCTGCGACAACCGATACGAATGGTCTCTATGTTCTCTTTCGCTAGTTACGATCGGATGTGTGGACGTTCCGAGAGGATGCGACGCAACCTTGGATGATCTGAAATACATTCTCGGACATTCGGAAGCGAAGGTTCTCTTTTTAGAAAACGAAAAGGTTCTCAAAAAATTACTCGAGGACAAATCGAGTTTGGCGGACGTAAAGACGATTCTTCTCATCGATCCTCCTTCCAAGTGGAAGGATTTGGAAAACGCACGTGTACAACTTTCCGGAATCAAATTCGTTTTTTTAGAAGAAGCGCTTTTAGAAGGCGAAAAATCCAGAATGAAAAAAGGAGACAAACCGTACGTTCAAAGAGGAGAAACATTGATCGGAAAGGATCTCGCAACGATCATCTATACTTCCGGTACGACCGGAGCTCCGAAAGGTGTGATGTTGAATCACAGAAGTTTTACTTGGGGAATCCATCAACTACAGGAATTTGTTCCAGGTTCCTGCAACGATAGAACCATCGTGTTTCTTCCGCCTTGGCATATCGCGGAAAGACTTTTGGAAACTACTCTCATCGCTTGGGGAGCGTCCATGGCATGTTCTTCGGTTCCTACGATTCCTGCGGATATGCAGAAAGTAAAACCGACCGTTCTTGTTTCGGTTCCGAGACTTTGGGAAGGTCTTTACAAAAGAATTCACGATACGGTCCGGAAGTCTCCTCCTCTTAGACAACAACTCTTTCATTTCGCGGTAAGAATGGCCGCGATTACTACAAGTCTTCAAGATACGATCCGAGATTCTTACGCGACTACCGATACGGAAAATCCGAATCAAAAAGTTATGGATCGTTTTGTCGCGAGCGTCCTTCTTCTTTCTCTTTATCCCGTTAAGATTCTTTCCTATAAAATTCTGCAAAGAGTGCGGGATCTTTTCGGAGGAAAGATGAGATTCGCGTTATGCGGCGCGGGTGCTATGCCTTCTCACATTCAATTTTTCTTTCGTAGCGCCGGAATACCGATCATAGAAACGTACGGTATGACGGAAACCACCGGAATCGGAGCGATCGGAGAATTTCCACTTCCGAAGAATGGCGCGATCGGCGCTCCGTTACCCGGAACCGCGATCAAACTCGTGGGCGAAGACGGAAGAATCGTAAGTCTTCCCGGTGAAAAGGGAGTCGCTTGGCACAAGGGCCCGCACGTAACCGTTGGCTATTACAAAGAACGCGAAAAAACCGCCAAGGCGTTGCAAGATGGATGGCTCGACTCCGGAGATATTCTCACTTGGACCCATACGGGAGAACTGAAATTCGCGGGAAGAGCAAAGGATACGATCGTTCTTTCCGGAGGTGAGAATCTGGAACCGGCACCGATCGAAGCAAAACTTACCGAATCGGAATTCATCAATCAAGTCATCGTTGTCGGTCAGGATCGAAAGAACTTAGGAGTTTTGATCGTTCCGTTTTACGATCGGGTTCAGGAAGAATTCTCCGCACAAGGAAAGAAAATTCCGAAAGATCCGAACGAATGGAATTCATCCAAAGAAGTAAGCGTATTCTTTAAGAATATCGTAAAGGATAAAGTTTCCACGAGAGCGGGTTTTAAATCCTTCGAAAAAATCGCACACGTCCACATTCTTCCCAAAGAATTCGAAAAGGGAAAAGAAATGACCGAAACGATGAAACTCAAACGAAACGTGGTATTTTCACTTTACAATAACGTGATACAATCCATGTATGAAAACGATGAGGATTGAACCTGCAAAAACTCTAATATGTTCCGCGATCGCAGACGAACTGGATCTGATCTCGAAATCGGGAAAGTATCCCGCTCTTCTTTGTGGCATCGGAAATTTGGAAGCGGGGCTTCGTCTTCAAAGATTTTTACTCGAACACCAAAACAAACACTTGGAACTGCCTACTCAGGTTCTATTTGTCGGTTCGGCCGGCGTTTATCCTTGGCTTCATCCCAGCTTTTGGAAAGATCGATTCGGTTTTTCGAATCATATCGAAAATCAGGAACTTGCAAAGTTGGAACGAAAGGTTCGAGTTCCGGAGATCGTTCCCGATTCGTATGAGTTCCCACATTCTTTCGAATTTACGTCAATGGAAGAAATCCTGATTTCAAAAACCAACGCAACCGGATCGATCACGATTGAAAATGTTTCCGGCAAGGCCCTCGAATATCTGAGAGAACACGATCTCGGTTTTGAAAACATGGAATGTTTCGGACTCGCAAAAGTTTGCCGAGATTTCGGAATTCCTCTTTATTCTTTTTTTGCGTTAACTAACACTGTCGGGCCTTCCGGTAGCGAAGAATGGAGATTCAACTACAAAAGGGAATCGGCCCGACTTCAGGAATTTCTTTTATCGTTTCTTCTTTGAATATTTTTTTCCGGGATAAAAGAGGCCGTATATCTCTTCGAGATGATTCTCCGTCTCCTCTTCTCCCTTTCGGATGATTTCACGAAACTTATTGAAATCGAAAAAGGAGAATTCTTCTATATGAAGGTTGATGAACAAATCCATCTTATCCTTTCTGAGTTTCGTGATTTCCCTTCCTTCGAGTGTGATCGCTCTTCCCATAATCTTTAGAATGGGCGGATACTTTAAGTCCTCCCATAAATTTTTGAAGAACGATTTTCCCGTGACCTTTCGATCCTCCAATAGACGAACGATGGCTTCGTCTCTCAAAGGGGAAACGTTCGCGGAAAGAACGATGTCCGCTCCTCTTTGTCGGATTAAATTTTCGGGAACGTTGTTGATGACTCCTCCGTCCACGAGCAGATGATCTCCGTGAAATACGGGAGGAAACATTCCTGGCAAACTCATCGCCGCCGCAAGAGCTTCCCAAATCGGACCTCGGTCCATGATGTATTCTTCTCCGCTGTGAAGATCCACGGCGGAAGTCACGAACGGAATTTTTAAGTCTTCGATCAAGGCGGAACCGAACGCATCTTTCAGCATTCGATTCATTTTCTTTCCTTTAAAAAAGGAAACGAGAGGAACCGTAGGATCGAAAGGTTTATCCAATCCTCCGAAAAACTTATAAATCATCTTTTGAATCGTATCCGTGTTTTCTCCTCGCGCATACAAGGCCGCGATCACCGCTCCGAAAGATGCGCCGGAAACAAGATCCACTTTTATATTCTCTCTTTCTAATACTCGAAGAAGTCCTACGTGAGCTAACGCTCTTGCACCTCCTCCACCTAACGCGAGTCCTCTGGTTCTAGACACGAGATAGCGGGAGAATGTTTCTTCCTTATGAAAGATTTTCTGATGTTTTACGCTGTCTTCCGGTCGAATGGAATTGACCGAGTCCACATAACGGATCGTTCTTCCCGCGAAGTTGCGGATTCTCGAACGGAAGTAAGTGATGATTTCGGTTTTTTTCTTTTGATTTCGTTCCGGATTGTCCTCCCAGAAAACGATCTGATCCGCTTGTAAGAGCAACTTATCCAACTCCGGCTTCAGACCCGCGTGTTGAAAATATAAATGAATGACCGGAAACTGATTTCGTAAAAGAGAAAGTTTTCGAATCGCATCCTGAATGCTTACCTTCTCGAAGGATTCCATGGGAACCAAGGTCATCTTTCCTTCGTGAGAATACCCGCCTATCTTCACGATAGCGTCTAACTTCTCCTTATAACCTTGAACCTCTTCCAAAGGAACGTGACAGATCATCCTTCTCGGAAGAGAACTCAGTTTGTCTTCGGGTTCCAGATGTTCCCGAAATCGATTGCTCATCAATCGAATCAAATTGCCGGAAAGGATCGGTTCCTTCTCGGCGAGCTTCAAAAAGAAATGTCCGTCAAGAACATACAACAAAGTGTCCATCACCGCAATCGCCGAACCGCCGTGTTGCGTCCGGGTCATCAAACTGTTCTCCGCGAAAAATTCTCCTTCGCCCAAATACTTAACCGCTTTTCCGGATTCTCCGAAAGTAAGCATCACCTCGCCGTGTCGAACTATAAATAGCTTATCCGATATATCGCCTCGAAAGTAGATCACGTCGTGGTTGTAAACGTTCCTTTCCTCGATGTTTTGATAGATACGAGTCAGAACGGCCGGAGATAATTTTTGAAACAAGGATATCCCGGAAAGAAATTTCAGAATTTCAGGATGAATTTTTCGTGCCATAAAACGCAGGTGACTCTATTTTAATAGGACGAGAAAGTAAAGGATTTCTCGAAGCACCAACCGTTTGAATCGCATATCTGAGAATGTTTTCTCTTGATTTTCTGGCTTACCGCGCAAAGTTATACACAATGACCTTGAAAGCGAACTCAGTTGTATCCGTTTTTCGTCAATCCGTGGTTGACTGGCATAAAAAGGAAGCGACTTCCCCGAATCCGTTCCCGTCCGATAGCATAGAATCGATCCTGTACAGCAAAAATCAAATCGATACCATCCAATGGCACGTGGAAGACGAAATTCGCAGACCGGACCTTCCGGACAAGGAACTGGTGGGTTTCAAAAGACAAATCGATAAACTCAATCAGGAACGCACCGATCTCGTTGAAATTTTAGACGACCGTATTTCCGCGGAATTTCAAAACGTTTCCAAAAAACCCGGCGCGAAAATGAACTCGGAAACCCCGGCTTGGCTCATCGACCGCATGAGCATCCTCGAACTCAAAATCTATCACATGGAAGAACAAACCCAGAGAAAGGACGTGGATGAGAATCATATCCAAACCTGCAAACGCAAGTTGGACGTCCTACTCGAACAAAGAATCGATCTTTCCAAGTGTTTGGACGAACTACTGGAAGACCTGAAGAGCGGGGATAAATTCTATAAGGTCTATCGTCAGATGAAGATGTACAACGATCAAACTTTGAACCCATCCCTCTATTCCAAAAAATCATGAATCTATTAGTCATGAGGTTTTCGGCCATGGGAGACGTAGCTCTTATGGCGCCCGCAATCATAGCGATCGCGGCCAAATATACGAACATCCAACTTACGATCGTTACACGGGGAAACTACGCTCCTTTCTTTTACAATATTCCGAACGTAAACGTAGTCGGCTTTAACCTAAAACGTTACCGTGGAATCGCGGGCTTATACCGTCTTTTTAAGGAAATCAACAAACTCGGTCCGTATGAAAAGATCATCGATCTTCATTCTTCCGTTCGTTCCCGTTTGATCAGCTTGCTTTTTTCCATTCGAGGAATCGGTGTTTATCGAATCGTAAAGGGAAGAAAGGAAAAACTCAGACAAATCCGTCAGAAACGAAAAATTCTAAATCCCCTCCCGCATACCGTGGATCGTTATCTCAGGGTTTTTGAAAACGCGGGTTATCCGGCGTCCGTGAGAAAAGGACCTTGGATCAACGTCGATCCGGAATCCAAGATGTTCGCAAAAGAATTTTTCGAATCTCAGAATATTCAAAAAAAGGAAAGTCTTTATATCGGCTTTGCTCCGTTTGCCGGACACGCGCTCAAAGAATGGCCTCGTGAAAAAAGCAGAAACCTACTCAAACTTCTTTTGGATGAATTCCCGGGCGTTAAGATTTTCTTGTTCGGTTCCAAAGAGGAATCCAAGATTCTCGCGGAATGGAGCCAAGGTTTTGAAGATTCTTTAAAGATCGTTTCGGGTGGAAAACTCGGAATCCGAGGGGAACTCGGGATCATGGAAAAGATGGACATTATGATCGGAATGGATTCTTCGAACGTGCACATCGCCGCTCTTTTGAAAAGACCCGTGATCGGAATTTACGGAACCACACATCCCTATTCCGGCTTTGCTCCTTTCGGACAAGAGGATTCGGGGGTATTACAAATCGATAATTTACCCTGCAGACCTTGCAGTATCTACGGAAACACGACCTGTTATCGAAAAGACTTTGCTTGTATGGAATGGATTCAACCCGAAGACGTCATCAAAAGAATCCGGGTCGTTTACAATATCAATACTCTTTTTTGATTCTTTCGAAGTTCCGAAGGATTGCGGCACCGCGATCACACAAATCAAAATGTGTCGCACGACCTATACCCGTCACAACACTTCGGCGCGTTCGGCAATCTCGTTTATTCGAAATATCTTAAGAACTGATCCAAAGGATCCGGTAAAGAAAAGAGCATATTGATCAGAGTATTTCGTTTCTTTTTGTTCTTAACGCTCGCCACGGTTTTATAAACCTCTTCCATCTTATCCACACAGGCCATCATTTCGTGACCTTTAGAGATCTTGAGCGATTCCTTAGAGAACTTTTCGTAAAGGGCCGAATCTTTTAAGATTGCAACCGACTTTTCCGCGATTCCTTTTACGTCGAACGGTTTTGCGATATATCCGTTTCTACCATCGTGGATGAGTTCCGGAATCGCAAAAGAATCCACGCCAACCGCAGGTAAACCGCAGGCTACGGATTCTAAAATCACAAGCCCTTGAGTTTCCATCGTAGACGCGGTTAAGAATAGATCGTATTTAGGATATTCTTCCGGAAGTTCTTCTCGTTTGATAAATCCGGTAAAGGTTACCGCGTTTTCAAGACCCAGATTCTGAGCTTGTATCTTTAAGGACGGGAGCGCCGGTCCATCTCCGATAATGGTCAAAGTGGAATCCGGAATCTCATCGTGAATGAGTTTAAAAGCGTTTAAGATGACGTCGCAATTTTTCTCGTATGAGATTCTCCCCACATGAAGGAGTTTCGGCGCCGCGGAAAGTTGTTTGATCGTTCCTTTAAAACTGGTCAGATCGAGCCCGTTCGAGATCACCGCAATTTTCGTTTTTATACCGAACTCGCGAAGTTGTTTTTCGATGAGATGTGAAGGAGAAATGATGAGATCGCAACGGTCGTAGATATTGTTCGAAATTTTAAGAATGATCTTTTTTCGAATATTAAACTTATCGAATTTTTCGATCTTACTCAGATCCTTCATCTTCAGTTTTTTTTCGGATTTGCTCGCTCTTAAAAAAAGTTTATCGAGTTTTAAAAGTCTGTAAAAGGAGAGATACATGTCCTGTTCGGACATCAAGGTGTGATAGGTTCCGATCGTAGGAATCCCGTATTTTTCAGTCGCATTGATTCCGTAAAGACCGAGAAGACCCGGCGTATGAATGTGAACCAGATCCGGTTCGAATTCCTTGATGATTCTTTTGATTTTTGACGGCGAAGGAAGAACCACCTTGATATCCGGATAACTCGGCAGATAACCGCTTCGAAATCTTTCGATCCGAATCGAGTCCCCGATTTGATCAAAGTCACCCTCGCCGTAACGAGGACAACAGATCATAAAAGAATGTCCTCTTTTTGCCAGAAGATCCGCAAAATTTTTCATGGAAATCGCGACACCGTCCACCTTCGGGAGAAAGGTATCGGAAAAATAAAGAACTCTCATCAAAGATCTCCTAATTCACGGACGCGCCGGAATCCTATGTTTCAAATCGATTGAAAGAAAATATCGAATTTACAATTCCCAGGTTTTATAAAATCTGGGTTCCAATCGATTAGAGAAGATGCCCGAACGTCTTAGAAAAATCACTCTTTTTTTATTCTGCGCAAGCATTGTAACAATTGGTCTTTCCGTATCCCTCAGCCAAGGTTTCTTGGTGCTCGCATTTTTATTTTCCTTACCCGCTTCGAAAACTTCCGGTTTCTGGAAAGAACCGGTGATCGTCCTCGGAGTTTTATTCTTCGGTTGGTATCTAGGTGATTTTCTCATCCATTCTTTTCGCGAAGAAAGTTTTCGGGCCTACGCCAAAACGGCGTTTAACGCCGAACTCAAGGACATTTTTCTTTTCATCGGATTGATTCTCGCGTGGAACTTAAAAAAGGAAGAATTCCCAAAGGTCCTGAAAGCGCTTCATATTCTTTTTTGGATCCTGCTCGTAACCGGTTTTATCTCGAGCTTTTCTCCCATCCGACTTTCCAGATTGATCAGCGATTTGTATCGGGTTTCCGCAAATTGGAAGTTCACACATCCGATGGGAAGTATCGGAGGTTTGTCCTTATATCTTCCGATCGGGCTTATGAACACGCACCTTACCTTCGGCGGTTTGTTACAATTCTTCTTCGTTGTTCCCGTGTTTCTTTTTTTAAAATCATTCTTTGATAAGAATTTTAAAAAGGCGTTTCTCCAAGGAATCGTTCTGATCGTATTTCTTTACGTAGTCTTTTTAAACAACGCGCGCTCCTCTATGTTGGGAGCGATCTTTTCCTCTGCGACCGCCTTCCTTGTTTTGGGAATCGTTCGAAAGGAATTGCCATCCGCAAAAATTCTTCTCTTTGTTGGAGGAACGCTCGCGTTTCTTCTTATCCTCGGAATCGGACTTTCGTTTACACAGGCCGGACAAAAGATCACCGAACCCCTTTTCGGAAAAGAAAAGCATACCGATTCCGGAAGAACGTTTATCTGGGATTCCACATTTCCATTGATCGAAGAACATCCGATCACGGGTGTCGGTCCTGGAAATTACAATCGAGAAATCGAAAAGTCGAGAATGGAACATTCCGAAACACACAGAGAACTCTACTACTTTTACGAAACGACTCAAAGAGGACACGCGCACAACGATTACTTTCACCTTTTTGCCGTTTTCGGTTTTCCTGCGATTGTACTTTTTATTTTATTCGGGACCGCGTTGTATCGGAAACTGATTACGAACAAACTTCCCTATGAACAAACCTTGTATTTTTTCGGCTTATCCGGCTTTTTTGTTTCGGGTCTTTTTCAGTGTTACTTCCAAGACGACGAGGTCGTGATTCTTTTTTGGATTCTTTGCGGACTCTTTTTACGTTTTTCCAAAGAAGAAGAATCTACAGTCGCGCGGTAATTTTCAACTTCCTTCAATAACGATAACAGTAAGTCCCAAGATCCGTTCTGTTTTGAATCGGCCTTTTTTCGGATTCAAAATGCGTCGCAGGAACCAATTCACTTTCCCGGTAGGAAAGAATTTCTTCGATCAGCTCCGCGTATTCCATTCCCTTTTTTGAATATTCATGAAAACAAAAACTCAGATAAAAAGATTCGTATTCTAAAAAGAATATCCCTTCCGTCGCATTCGAGGTAACGGAAAGATAATTTCCGTTCTGACTCCAAGAAATCGGATTGGGACCGTTTCCCTTTTGATACAATAGAATCGAACTCGGATGTAAAGAATCGACGTTCGATAATTCTTCAGGAAAGAATACGTTTCCGGATTGGATCGAATAATACGAAGGAGAGAATAAATGGACCGGCTTTGTTCGGAAACCGTCAAGTTCATTCGGCCCGACGCTTTGATTTCCGGAAAACAAAATTTCTCCGTTTTTTGTCCGAGCAACTCCATTCTTTCTAAAACCTTGCGTCTTAACGGGATGATTCGTTTTTTTTCCGGTAAACCCACTGCTCGTCGCGGTAAAATTGGAAACGTTTTTACAAGATTCTCCGCTTGAAAAAGAATATTCTAAAATGGATTTCCAAAACGCGGTTCCCGATTCTAAATACAAAAAATCTTCCTTCGATGAATCGATTCTGCAAACGATTTGTTCCTTTCCGTTCGGAATCGAATTTTCCGCATAACCGAAGTAAAACGAACCTTGATTTTGCGGATTCGGTTCCACTTGTAAAAACGGATCCACTCTAAAAGGAATCGCGCTCGCACGCACTCGATCCCATTCTTTTAGATATGAATCTACAACGGACGCGTCCGAAGTTTTAAAAAGAATTTCTCGATTGTTGTCCCTCGCACTGACTGAAAAATTATACGAACCGGAAATCAAAGTCTTTCGATCCGCGATCATCGTCTTGTGATGCAAAAGACCGCCTTTGCCAAAGGAATCGCTTGAAATCGTTTCCTCGTTTCCATCCCCTAAAATTTCAGAACGAGGCAGTTTCAAAACTTTCGCAAGATATTTACCCTCCGCGTCCACGGGAGAATCATAAACGCCGCGCACTTCCACTCCCTTATGATCCGCTAAGGCCAAACGCGATGTTAAGACGGAATCAAAATGATCAAAGATCAGATATTGAATTTCGAACTGCGCCCTATCCGTTTCCCTCAAAAGAAGATTTTGAATCAGCCTTCCCTTTGAAGGCGAGATATAAAACTCGAAGGGTTCTATATACAAGGACGTAATTCTCGGATCCTCTTCCAAGAAAGAATAAAAATCCTCTACTTCCGAATCGAATAACTCGAAAGAAACATAACCGTTCAAATCGTTTTCAAGACCATACCAGGTAAAATTTCCGGAACCCAAAAACACTTTCTTTCGATCCACCATCAGTATTTTAGAATGTTGTAAACCGGATCGTTCCCATCTTCGAAACATTCCCAGATTTACAAACTCGTTTGGATATTCTTTCTCCGGATCGGCTACGATTCGGATCACAACGCCGCGCCGATTGGCTCGAATCAATGCGTCCAAAATTTCGGGATCTTCAAAAGAATATACCCAAAGATCGATCGAAAGTTTAGCGTCCTCTATCAAACGCAGAACCTTTTCGCGTACATTCCGTTTTTGTAAATTAGGCACATATCTTCCGGGATAAGAGAAGAATGTTTCCACGTTTCGAAACCCGGTCAAAGCCAACCAAAAAGGTTTCGAATCCCTTTCGTTCGTACAAAAACTTCCACAAACCAGAATCCAAACAATGGGCATTCTTACGCAGAACGAACTCAGAATCGATCTCATAGAATGACTCCCGCGCCCAACTGAAAGAAAACTTCTTTCTTCGCTGTTTCCGAATCGCTCCAATAACCGCCCAAGGAAACTTTCAAATATGAAAACTTAAACCTTGTAGTCTCCGAAGGAAAATAAATCAGAGCCTGGACCATCGCCTCTTTCAATGATTCCTTTCTAAATCCGCTCCGAGAAATCGTAAGAGCCCCCGAATTTCCTTCGAAGTCTTTGAGAAAAAAATACGAGGCCGCGTAGAAACGAAAGTGTAACAGACTTTGATGATATTCTAAATTGATTCCCGTCCAAGCGGATTGACGTTTTCCACTTTGAACCGAGGATTGTTTTTCAAGACCTTTATCCGTGATCCAAGCGGACGGAAAAAAAACCAAACTCTGGTTCGTGCTGAAAACGGGAGAAGGAGAAGATCCCATTCCTATAAAACCGAGTTCCAGAACTTCTGCATTCTCGCTTCGTTTGTCTCGGTTCGGAAGAAATCCAAAGACCTCGAACTTCCAAAAATTCCGAGATGCGCCTAACGTAAGTAAAACGGCTTCTCCCGTAATTGGAATGGTCGATGCGTTTCGAACACGATTCCAACCGGTTTTGTCCTGTCCTCTCGCCAAAATACCGGTGAAACACCCGTAAAACCATGAGAACTTCGTATTCAACTCCAAAGAAGAATGAATCAAATAATCTCGATCGCCCGAACTCACCGTTCCCGTTTCAGCGCCGAGATCGTTCGAAAATCTTCCCCAGTTTTGAAGATTGAGATACTGAAATCGAAAACCTGTCTCCAAATAAGGAAGATCGAATTTGTATGTTACACCTCCACGATAACGATTTTTGAATGTTTTCGGGAAAGAATTTCTTGCTTCGATTTCCCCCGCCGAATCCGACTCGATCCTCTTTGTATTTAAGATCGTATCTTTGAGGAAGTTCTTCTCAAACAAAGAATAACCGGAATAAAAATCGAAAAGATCGACTCTCACTCTTCCTTGTTTTTGAAAGTCGGCCTTAAGAACGACTCCGTCGCTTCCGTCCAACCAATCTCGAAAGGAAGACGTTTTTATGTCTTCTTGAACCCTTCCCAAATAGAGGGAGACGTTTTCCTTTTTGAATTCGAAGAAAAGATTCTTTCCCGCAAAAAAAGAAACCTTGGATTCCGGCAGAACACTCAAATCCGCCTGAACCTTCCAGTTTAAACGGGACGAATGAAAGTCGTGATCGACTTCTCCATGAAACAAGGAAGAATTCATTCTGGTTTCTTGAAACTGAGGTTTCTCCTTCGCTTGAGGAAAGGATTGAGTTTTTTCGTTCGTTCCCAAACCCCAACCCATCCAAGAAACTCCGGTCCACCCGTTTGATTTTTCGTTTGCCGATACGGAAAAACACATTAAGAATACGGAATATACAAAGACCCGCTTCATAGATTCCCTCTTTTTTTGATTTCGTAATCCGATACGGAATCCCCGCTTCGATTCTCCTTCAAAAGAATCAGTTCGTCCGTATTCGCGTCCAAGGCGAATGGAAACGGAGAAAATTGATTTCCATAACTGTGGATATGAGTGGTTACACCTCGAATGTCTTGAAACAGATCTAAACCTTCGTTCTTTCCGATTCCGTTTCCGATCGTCGTCGTTTTGTCAATCGTATAGATCTTTCGAAACTCGGACGAGGCAAACGGAACCGATTCGTTTTTAAAATTCGGAGAAAGAACATAAGCGCATTCGTTCGGATTTAAAAACCGATCCGCGAAAATCCAACCGATCGAGGACGTATTGTAAACATTCCAACCCTCGGGAAGATTGGCGCCAAAACGAAACGAGTATTCGACCAGCTTGTCCGATGCGGAACTGTCTCGAATTTCCAAACTTCGAACGTCCACCGCTTCAGCACCTCGATTGCATATAAAAAACCATTCGTTGGCGGAAACCGTTGGATTCGGATAAATTCCGGAAATTAAGATTCCGGAGGAACCCGGAACGGAAATCAAATCCTCTGCTCCGATCGGAATCAGGTAATTCAACGCTTCTTTTCGAATATTCAAAGAACTTAAAATTCCGGATCGGATCTCGCTCCATACGTTTAGAAACGGGGAAACGTTCGCGGAAAGCAGAATGTTCGGTAGATAGTTGTAAAGATGGATCGAATACTGATTTGAACTCGAAGTGTTCGCATTCAAGCTGATCCTCGGATTCAAGATAGAATATAAGTCGTTCGAAATTTCCTTATAGAAAAAAGGAAGGTTTCGATTCTCAAAACCGGGACTCGCTTCCGTGCCGACACAGGTCGGTCTTCTTTCGGATAAATCGGAAAGAGCGCTGTTTTTCCAAACGTGCACACCCGAATTCGTTTTCACTCTGGAAGCGGATCTGCGAATTTTTTGAGAAGTGGAACTGATTCCCATTCTTCCCTGAGAGTCCCAACTCACCCAATCGCTCTGAAATTTTTCATTCACAGAAAGAAGTCGAATCTTACCTGTAGTACCAAGACTCAGTTCGGGAACGATCCAAACATCGGTCTTTGGAAAACAAACCGATTTACCGATGGAAAAAACATTCCAGCCCGGGTGTAAGAAAGTTAAAAATCGATAGCTTTTACTTCCTGAAAGAATTTCCACAATTTGTGAAGTGGCGATTGCCGATTCGATTTCCACAAAACGGTCTCCGCTCACCGAAACCGTTCCGTCATACGAACCCATCCAAGAGATTTCGGATATCTCTGCAAGCCGTGACAGAAAAGAATCATCGACAAACGTTCGTTTGCCCGGATTCATAAAATGAGTCGTTTGAATTTCGGCGCTCAAAGAATCCGAAACGGTTTTAGGATGTGGTAAACGAATTCCTTCCTTGTATAAAAGAGAATGAACCGAAGCGTCGCTCCCGATCAAAACGGGAACAAGATTTACGGCTTCGGAAAGTATCTTCGTCCTTTTTGCCGCCCTGTCCTTCAAAAGAATCGAATTGTTATATTCAAAATCCTTTAAGTCGGAAAGGGAAAGCAGGATTTCCTCTTTTAGATAATCTCGTTTTCCCAAGGTAAAAATTTTTCCGGGTCTGAGCGTTTTGGTTCGAGTCCAAATCGGAATCTCCTTTCCGTCACTTTCAACGGAAAGAAAATTCGGATGACATTCCTTGGTTCCCGAATATTCCAAATCGATAAACTTTTGTTTTTCATCCAGATTTCCGTTCAGGTTCAGTCCGGTCAGATTTACTTCCTCGATCTGAATCTTGTCCGCGTCGCAAGCGGGAAAATTTTTGTCTAAATTCTCCTGCGATCCGACGGTTCGATCGTATTTCTTTCGGTCCAAGGCCTCCGTCGAATCTAAGAAGACAAAACCCGGATCCATACAAAGATTCTCCAAAGCCGAAGAATGGAAGAAGTCAAAACAAAGAGAATAGTATTCTCCCGTTGAAGAATAGTATCGTTCTCCTTCGAGAAAGGTCCGTTCCCGGTTTTCAAAAGAACGAGTCGTATCCTTGCTCCGTAAAACCCAGGTTCCTTGTTTTTTGAGATCCCCCCAAGGAAAAGCGACGAGATCCGTTCCGGGCAACGGACTTCCCGATTCCGTTTTGAGAATCGTTTCTCCCGGAATCAAAAACTGCGGACCCTTAGCAAGCGATTGAGCGCCCGAGCCCGTTTCGACAACAAAGTCCCGAAAACAAATCGGATGTGGGAACGGATTATGAATTTCGATAAATCTTCCGATCGAAGACTCGGTTCCTCCGAATGTTTCGCTGAACGACGGAAGATCGTTTTTGCAAAGCGACGCCATTTCTAAATTTCTCTTTTGAATTTCCAAAAAGAATTCGGAAAGAATCGATACGTCACCCGGAATCTCAACGACCAAAGTGTTTGCAGAATTAGTAATGCCCGATGACGAAAATAGAATTCTAAGTTTGCCCGTCGTCGCCAAAACGCTGAAACCGGTAAACGCATTTGTGGAATGAGGTCTTTGGTAGGAATTTTCAGAAAGGACACCGACTCGGTTTTCCGGAGGAAAATTTTCTTTTCCGAGCATACGATCCAATTCTTTCGATCCGGAAAGAACGAGCCAATCCTCGTTGATATCCTCCAAAAGATCCCGATTCAGTTGGATTCGGATCGAGGCTTTTCCGTTTGCGGAAAAATCGAAAAACTCCCGTTCCGTTCTGGATTCTAAATTCGTATTCCAGAATTTAAGAATATTCCGTAATTCTAATTCTGTGTTCGCGTTTCCATCCGGAAAGCAGATCGAAACCCCGTAGACGGAAACCACTCCACTGAATAGGCAAACGATTCCGGGCGCGGTCCGAATGCGAACGTTTGTTTCGCTCCATTCTTTTCGAATTTCTTTCGGAATTTCGGGACCGACTGTAAAAGCAGGTTCGTAGAATAGTTTGAATTCTCCCGGGCCGGTGATCGGAACCAGAAAGGACGGATTTCCTTTTCCATGACAAAAATTGAATGTGATGAAAAAAATCGTAGTAAGGACGATCGGAACGATCTTGGCTTTGAGTTTCATGTTTCCCTCCGCCTGGTACGGTTTCGGAAACACGTTTCTCATTTTGAAATTTAGGGTTTTTTATTCTTTTTTTTGCAGTTGTCCCAGAATTTTTTCCGCAAGATTCTCCCCGATTCCGGGAACCGCGAGAAGTTCTTCCTTAGTCGCGTCCTCGATTTTCTTTTCACCGGAGAAATGTTGGAGCAACAACTTACTTCGTTTGAATCCGATATCGGGAACGTCTTGGATCAAAGCACGCATCGTTTCCTTATTTCTGCGGGACCTGTGATGTGTGACTCCGAATCTATGCGCCTCGTCCCTCAGATGACGCAGTAGTTTCATTCCCGGAGAATTCATATCGAAGATAAACGGTTCGCTGTCTCCCGGGAAAAAAATTTCCTCCCGTTTTTTGGCGAGCCCGACCATTGGAATTCCTTCCGCTCCCGCCTCCAGCGCGGCTTCGCAAGCCTTGGTCAACTGAGTCGGCCCGCCGTCGATGACGATGAGATCGGGGAACACACCTTCTTCGTTGATGATTCTTTGCAAACGTCTTGAAATCACTTCGTGGATCATACCGGGGTCGTTGATGCCCTCGTATCCGCGCATATTGTATTTTCTATAACCTTGTTTGAAAGGTTTTCCTTCTACAAACATTACGCCGCTCGCAACCGGTTGAGAACCTTGAAAGTGACTGATATCGTAACATTCTATGATATGAGGAGGTCGTTCCAAAGAAAACATCTCTTGGATTTCTTTTAAGGAAGCGGTTTGATCCTTGTAATGAGTCGCGAGCAATCTTTCCGTAAGTCCGAGCTCCGCGTTTTTTTCGGCGATCTTTAAAAGAGAACGTTTATCTCCCGTGCGAGGAGATTTTAGTTTTGGTCGGAAGCCGGTCTTTTCCTGAAGAACGTCTATAACCGCGGAAACCTCGTCTTGAATATCGATCGGAACAAAAATAGAAGGAGGAACCAATGCCGCGTTTAAATAATAATCACGGAAGAATGCTCCGAGAATTTCGGAATCTTCCGCGTCCAATACACCTTGGATCGGAAATGATTTTTTGGTTTCAAGTCTTCCGCCCCGAACTTCCAAAAGAATCACCTGACCCTCGTCCTGTTTTCTTGCAAACCCGATCACGTCCTCGTCTCCGCCTTCGGTGCTCACGACGGTTTGTTTTTCTCGGAAGTTGTTGATCCGTTGAAGCATATCTCGATAACGAGCGGCCTTTTCGAAATCCATTCGATCGGAAGCGTTGGACATTTTGATCGTCAAGTCGGTCGCAAGAGATTCTTTTCTTCCTTCCAAAAATTGAATCACTTGGTCTATGATCATTCTATAATCTTCTACAGGAATCGTTCCCTGACAAGGACCGAGACAACGGCCCATATCGAAGTTCAAACAAGGCCGTCTCGGTTTCGGCAAAGGAAGAACCTGTCTCGTCTTACGAACCGGAAAAATTCTCAAGATGATGTCTAACGTTTCCCGAGTGGACCGAACGTCCGCATACGGACCGAAATAACGATCCCCGTTGTCCCTTAGTTTTCTCGTGATATAAACCATCGGATACGGTTCGGATAAGGAAACGCAGATATACGGATATTTTTTATCGTCCTTCAGACGAACGTTAAAACGAGGATTGTGTTTTTTGATCAGGGTCGCTTCGAGAATCAGAGCTTCCTTTTCGGTTCTCGTGGCGATCCATTCCAGATCGAAAATTTCACGTTGAAGCGCGCGGGTTTTTACGTCGGGATGATTTTCTTTGAGATAATTGCGAACCCGTTTGTCTAGATTCTTTGCCTTTCCTACGTATAGAACCTCTCCCTTTCTGGATTTCCAAAGATAACAACCCGGAGAAGCTCCTAGGTTTTTGATCTTTTCCAAGATGAGAGTGTGATTTAGAATTTCAGGCATAAAAACGATCGCAGAGATTTGTTAAGAATCGGATTCTTCTTCTGAAAATTCAGACTCTTCCGCTTCTTCTAAAGTTTCTTCGGTCTCGCGCGGAATGGAAGAAGAATTTTGATTCTTTCTGGAATACTTTTCCTTCTTTCGTTTTGCGTTTTTTTGTTTGTTGCGAATGATTTTTTTTTGTTCGTCGCTCGTTTCACCGAGGGTCTTCCGTTTTTCCTCTTGGAACTTTTCGCAAAGAATCGCTCGAGCCTTATAACGATTGAGCCCTTGTGTTCTGTAAAGAGAACACTTGACCTCAATCCCGGTCGGTTTGTGTTTGAGATGAACCGCCGTGGAAACCTTGTTTACGTTTTGTCCGCCCTTGCCTCCGCTTCTCGTAAAACTTTCCTCAAGATCGCCTTCCTTTACTCGAAGAGAATCCATGAGTTCTAAAAGTTTGGTTTCTTTTTCTACGGAAACCGGAAAACGAGAAGCCATAAACGATTACTTCAAATCCTGAAGTTCGAAATGATCTCGGAAATACGGGAACGGTCTTCCGTTTTCGTCGAGACAAACATAAGTGATCTTACAATCGATGATTTCTTTCAATTCTTTGCGGCTTTGACTTTTACCGATAGAAGTGTTTCGAATCGTGATCGAACTGTTTCCGATCTTGTCGATTTTGGAAAAAATCTGAATGATATCTCCCAAAAGACCGGGACTTTTAAAAACTACGTCCGCCATACTTACGGTTACGATATTGGAATAACGAATCTTTTCCATCACAAACATCGCACAACCCTCGTCGATCCAAGCGAGCATCTGACCTCCGAAAAGAAATCCGTGCTGGTTCAAATCCCGAGACATCACGATATGTTGCGTCGCAAGTTCCATTCCTTCCAACTTCTGATCGATAAATACTTCCATACGATTCTAAACTCCGTTATCAAACGTGGACGAAGGACAATCCTTCTTTAATATACATTCTTCACAAAACCTACGATGGGCCTTACAACTCTTTCTACCCAAAAAGATCAGATACAAGGAAATATCCCTCCAATATTTTTCGGGGAGAATTTCCATCAGATCCTTTTCCACTTGAACCGGATCCGTCTTCCTTGTAAGACCGAGCACCTTTGAGATACGATTGACGTGCGTATCGACTACGATTCCTTCCACAAGACCGTGCACTTCGGACAAAACCACGTTAGCCGTTTTACGACCGAAACCGGGAAGACTCGTAAGTTCTACGATGGTTTTAGGCAGTTCACCACCGAAGTCGTTTAACAATTTCTTCGCGAATCCTTGGATCGACTTTGCCTTGTTGTGGTAGAATCCGGTGGAAAAGATCAGCTTCTCTATGTCTTTTAGATCCGCTTCCGCAAAGGATTCAAGACTGGAAAAGGTTTTAAAAAGCGCCGGAGTGACTTGATTGACTCGTTCGTCCGTGCATTGCGCGCTGAGAATCACCGCAATCGCGAGTTCGTAGTCTTTTTGAAAATGAAGGGGGGTTGTGACATCCCCGAATTCTTTTCTTAAAAGAGAAAAGATTCGGGAAAACCACTTTAGAAACGCAGGATCAGGCTTTTTTAGGAGCCGCTTTTTGGATTCCCGCGTATTTTTTCGGAGCAAGAACGCCCAAGGATCCGCCGTTATCTTTGATGGCGGCCTTAATTCCTTTTTTTCTCAGAGTACGAAGAGCTCTGGTAGAAAGACGAACGGTAACCCAACGGTTTTCATCTTCCAAAAAGATTCTTTTTTTGATAAGATTCACCTTCCAGGTTCTTCTTGTCTTAATGTGGGAATGGGAAACGTTGTTCCCGGAGATAGTTCCTTTCCCGGTTACTTCACATCTTCTGGCCATAGTAAGGACAGGATTGATGAGCACCTTTCTCTGTCAACCTTTCCGCCGAATTTCTGGCGTTTAGGAAGGAATTTGAAGAAGTTTTTTCTTTTTTCATTGGAGAATCTCCCGGTTGCAAAAAAGTAACCCTCAGACCTTTCCCGATGTTTAGAACCTTCTTTACAAATCTTCAACTTCGCTTGGATCGAATTTGGAAGGTCAATCTTCTTCCATTCTTCCAGAGCAAACGAGTCCGAATCGAAAGACGATTACAGCCCATTCTCCAGGAAGAATTCACCAAAGAACAAATCGTAGATCCAAAACAGGTCCAGCACCTTCTTTATGAAACCAATCTTCCTCTGGAGAACGGAATTCCTCCCCAATTTGCGGGCGCGGTCGAAGTGGAAACGAGCGCGTTTGCGGGCGGAAAACAAAAGGTTCGGATGAAACAAAAACTCCATTCGAGTTTTCCCGAACAAACCAAGTATCGAATTTGGAAGCTCTTACACAAATCGCTTCTGGCTCTTCATGAAAAACATTGGAAGAATTTTTTTGTCAAAGCGGAATCCGATTCTTCGGAGGTTCATCATTCTCCGGATTTGATGAGCGCGGCCTCGCCGAAGCCGTATCATTTATTTCTTCATTCTCTCGTTCTTTGGGAAGAATTTTATCCTTGGGAAGAATGGAAATCTTCGCTTCCGGTTTCCTGGATTCCGTTCGGTAGTTCCAAGAAAATCAAATTGCGTTACGTAGCCGCCCGTGTTTCTTCTTTTTCCAAACAGGAATTTTATGACGAATCCTATTCTCCCGAACTTGCGTTTTGCGATCTTTATGCCTTGGGTTATCTCCGCGAAACCTCGGACAAAAACGTGGATTTGGAAAACCCGGAATCGTATTACTTGGGAACGTTCTTTCCTTCTAAATTAGAAAGAAAGAATCTTCCTCTTTGGTTGAAAGAACGGAATTTGTTTCCTCAGGAATTTCAGTGGAAGAGTTCCGCCAAAGAACAAATATTCAAGATTTTGAATAAAGAAATCCGTTTTAAGATCGAAAGCGAAACCCAGGAATCCTATGATTCTGAGTTTTTACAGGTCGGCGGTAGAAAGTTTCATTTGAAGAGCGATTTTTTGCAGGCTCGTTTTTTTCAACGCGCGATCTTGACCGTTCATCCGATGGTTTTTGCAAATCGTTGGCTGAAAGGATTTTGATCTCTGCAAATCTTTTTCGAAAGTCTTGTCGGAACACTTTGAAAAAACGCGTTCAAGCAAGAATTCTTTTTTAGAATTGTTCCGACAGGAATTCAAGTTTAGAGTCGCAAATTCTTCCAGCGTTCGACTCCGGCACGAAATCGGTCGGGCGTTTCCCCGAAACCGATTCGAATCCAACCCTCGGTTTCAAAGTCCCTTCCTGGTAAAACAAAAACCCCACATTGATCCATCAGCGCGTCCGCATACTGGGAAGAAACGATCTTCTCATTCAACTTAACAAAGGAAACGACGCCGCCACCGGGAGGAATGAACGTTGCAATCCCCGGAAGTTCTTTCCAAACACTTTCAAAGGTTTGAATATTCTCTAAAAGTGATGTTTTGATCGGAGCGATCACACGTTCTCGGTTTTCCAGAATCTTCAGCGTCAAAAACTCGGAGATCGGAGAAACCGTATGTGTGAGATAATCCTTAAACGATCTCGCCTTTTCGATCAATTCCCTTGGACCGGTGATCCAACCGATACGAAGACCCATCACACCAAAACATTTTGTGATGGAACCCGTGGTTACGGTTTTGTTCGTAAGTAATGCGCCCGACCAGGAAAGATCGTTTTGAAAATCCAAAAATCGATAGTGTTCGTCGAATAAGATCCAACCCGGATGTTCCGAGGCAAATTCTTTGATCTTTTCGATCTCCTCCGATTTTAAGGAAAGCCCGGACGGATTTTGAGGATGATTGAAAATTACGAGATTTTTACCGCGCGCAAAAAGTTCCCAAACACAAAATTCGGGAAGAAAGGAATTCGGATTTTGATCCAGATATTCCAAAAGAGAAACCGGTTCGAGCACCGCCCCGATCATCTTCGGTATTTCGTATAACGCTTGAAAGGCGGGATCCAAATACGAAACAACGGATCCCTTTTTACAAAGAAGGTGAAATAGAATGAAGAGCGCTTCCCCGGTTCCGGTTGTCACTAAAACCTGATCCGCGTTTAAACCCGGATAAAGTTTTGCAATTTCTTTCCTGAGCGAAAGTTCTCCTCGATTGGGGGCGTCTTCCAGAGAAATCGAAGTCAGAATCTCGGGGGCAAGATCCAGTTTATTGAGAAGTTCTCCCAAGGTAATGTTTCGAATCCCGCTTTCACCGAGATTACAAGGAGCAACCTTTCTATATTTTTCGAGTCTTTCCTCGATCCAGAATTCTCCGGGTTCCATCAAGAGACAAGGGTAAGAACTGCCCCTCCCAAAAGAAATAGAATTGCGAAAAGTCCGAAAGAAATCTGAATCCAGAAATGAATTCGTAAACTACGAAGACCGATTCGTAAAAAATCCAGATCCTCTCCTTTTGTATCGGTGATTCTTTTAAAGGAAATTCCCGCGCTATAACTCCAGAGGCCGGTCAGTAAAAATAGAATTCCCGGAACGAGAAACAAAACGAGCTTACCCGTATCGTTGGAAACAAAAGCCGAAAAGAATGAAACACCGGAAAGACAGAAAAAGGAAAGCGATGCAAGTTTTAAAACCCGGCTTAAACTTAGAAATTCCCTGTTTTCGTCCTGATTGAATTCGTAAGATTCCATACTTTTAGAATCGGCTAAAATTAGGGTTGAACCTCAGAGAAAGCCGATTTTTATGAATTTAATCCTCTTAAAAAAACATATCGGAATCCGTAATTTTATGAATCATCCCGAATCCTTTATTCAATCCTGGACTCAGGAACCCTTTCCTTCTTCGGTCCGCGAAGAAGCGAATCTCGCATTAAAAAAATTCTCTCAAGGAGAAACCGGTGCGGACGTGGAAGCCTTTTCGATTCCACTCGAATTCGGTACGGGAGGAATGAGAGGTAGACTCGGAAGCGGAATCGGTCGGATGAATGAATTCACCGTCGGAAGAGCCGCTCTCGGTTTTGTAAGTTATCTTTCTGGCAAAAACAAAAAGGCATCGATCGTGATCGCCTACGACTCGAGAAGAAGATCGAAAGAATTCGCGGAGGTGACCGCGGGGATCGCGGCTTCTCTTGGAGTGAAGGTCATTCTTTTTAACGAAGTGACTCCAACCCCTCTTCTTTCCTACGCGATTCGTTACTACAAAGCGACCGGCGGGGTTGTGATTACCGCTTCGCACAACCCTCCCGATTACAACGGCTTTAAAGCATATCTTGCGGACGGAGGACAACTCGTCCCTCCGGATGATAAAAAGATCATCTCAAAAATCGAATCGATCCAAGATTGGAATCAGATTTCCATTCTTTCCCCTAAGAGCGCACTTTACAAAAAGATGGTAAAGGCCGCGGGAAAGGATTGTTTCGCGTCTTACAAAAAAGAACTTTCGAAAGCGGGAATTCTTTCCTCAAAAATCAAGCCGAAGGACCGTGCTTCATTGAAGGTCGTCTATTCGCCGTTACACGGAACAGGCGGAAAGTCGATGAAGGAACTTTTGAACGGTTTCGGTTATAAAAACGTATTCTTAGTTCCCGAACAAAAAGATCCGAACGGAGAATTCCCCACCGTTAAATATCCGAACCCGGAAGAACCGGAAGCGATGGAGCTTTCGAAGAAGTTCGCGATCGCCAAAAACGCACACGCATTTATCGCAACGGACCCGGACGCGGACAGACTCGGAATCGGAGTCAAAAGCGGAAACGGAGAATACGTTTTATTAAACGGAAATCAAATCGGTTCGATCATGGCGGCTTATCTTTGCGAGAATTATGCGCTCGGTAAAAAAAAGAAAAAAGCGGTTCTCATCAAAACGATCGTGACCACGGATCTTCAGGAAAACATCGCAAAGAAGAACAAGGTAAAATACAAAAACGTTCTTACCGGATTTAAGTTCATCGCTCAGGTGATGGCAAAGATCGACAAAAGCAAAACGGATTTCTTTTTGTTCGGCGGAGAAGAATCCTTCGGTTATCTTCCGGTTTCTTTTGTAAGGGATAAGGATTCTCTTTCTTCAGCTTTGCTCTTACTCGAAATTCTTACCGAGAAAAAAGATCTGCTCGCTTATATGGACGAAATCTATCTTAAATACGGGCTCTTTCAGGAAAGTCTAAAGTCCTTAACGTTAGAAGGAAGCGCGGGTAAGGAAAAGATCCGCAAATCTCTGGAATCACTTAGAACCGTGGATCTTTTGGGAAAGGAAATTCATCACAGAAAGATCGTTGGAATTCTCGATTACAAAACTCAAACCGCTAAAGGAACCGCTTCGAAGTCCGCGTTTGCTGGTTGTCCTTCCTCGGACGTGATTCAAGTCATACTAGATGGAAACGCAAAACTTACGATTCGGCCTTCGGGAACGGAACCGAAGATCAAGATCTATTCTTCCTTTCAGAGTTTAAAAACTCCGAAGTCTAAGGAAGAGATTTCAAAACTTACGGGGGATCTTCTTTCCGAGATCCAAGCATCCGAAGAAATATTTTTAAAACTGGCAGGACTCTCATGAACGACACGGACATTCACAAGGAACTTTTTCAGCACACGAAAGAATTGGCGGATCACTATCTCCTCAATACGTACGCTCGTTACAATGTCGCGTTTCGTTACGGTGTGAACGAACTTCTATTCGACTTTGATAATAAACAATACATCGACTTTCACTGCGGTGTTGCCGTGACGAATCTCGGACACGCAGATCCGGATATCATCGAAGTAGTTCGTTCTCAAGCGGATAAACTCTTTCATACTTCCAATCTGTTTTATTCGGAAGAAGCGGCAAACCTCGCTGAACTTTTGATTCTAAATTCCTTTCCTGGAAAAGTATTTTTGACCAACTCCGGAACGGAAGCGATCGAAGGCGCGTTTAAACTCGCACGGAAGTACGCGGATTCCAGAAGTATCGTTGATCCTATCATTCTTTCCTTGGAAAAAAGTTTTCACGGAAGATCCGTTTCCGGTATGAGTTTAACCGGTCAGGACAAGATCAGAAAGGGTTACGGAGAACTTCTAAAAGGAATCGAGTTCGTGGAACCGAACAACGACGAAGCTCTTGTCGCGGCGTTTGAAAGATACCAAGGAAGAATCGTAGCTCTCATCGAAGAACCGATCATCGGTGAAAGCGGAATCATTCCTTTGAGCAACAGCTTTCTTACACTTTCCAGAGAATTGACGGCGGAAAACGAAGCGCTTCTGATCTTTGACGAGATTCAAACCGGAGTCGGAAGAACGGGAACGTTATTCGCCTTTGAAACGATGGGATTCGCTCCGGACGCAATGACTCTCGCGAAAGGACTCGGTTCCGGTTTTCCGATCGGAGCCTTGATCGTGGGAGAAAAATACCAGGACCTTTTCACACAAGGATCTCACGGTTCCACTTTCGGTGGAAATCATCTCGCCGCGGCGATCGCTTACGAAACGATTCGTATCATTCAAACCAGAGAAATTTTAAACAACGTAAACCTTTGTTCGGACATCGCGTTTACAAGACTCAGAGAGATGAAGGAAAAATATCCGGTGATCTCCGAGGTAAGAGGAAAAGGACTTCATATCGGAGTCGTTCTGAAAGTTCCTTCTCGCCCTGTTGCCGAAGCCTGTTTGGCCGCGGGACTCGTCGTCAATGCGACTGCGGAGAACGTGATTCGGATCATGCCTCCTCTTACGATCTCGTCCGACTTTTTAAACCAAGGGTTGGACATTTTCGAATCCGTACTCAAACAAAACTAAAAAGGATCCATAAAAAGAATGAAGAATGTAGCAGTACTATCCGGTGACGGAATCGGACCGGAAGTCATGGAGGTCGCCCTCTCCGTTTTGAAAAAGGCTCTCGGTGCAAAGGCTTCCGAATTTAATTTTAAGGAAGGACTCGTCGGAGGAATCGCAATCGACAAAACCGGACATCCGCTTCCACCGGAAACCCTAAAACTCTGCGAAGAATCTTCCGCGATTCTTTTTGGAAGCGTCGGCGGACCGAAATGGGAAACCCTTCCTCCTGAAAAACAACCGGAACGAGGAGCCCTTCTTCCTCTCAGAAAACATTTCGATCTGTTCGCAAACTTAAGACCCGCGATCATCTATCCGGAACTCAAAAACGCTTCTCCGGTTCGCGCGGATATCATCGGAGACGGTTTGGACATTCTGATTTTGCGAGAATTGACCGGAGGAATCTACTTCGGACAGCCTAAGGGAAGAGAAGGATCCGGGCAGGAAGAATTCGCATACGACACGATGAAGTATTCCAGACGTGAAATCGAAAGGATTACCAGAGTAGCGTTCCAAGCCGCCCGTAAAAGAAATAATAAAGTGACAAGCATCGATAAGGCAAACGTCTTGACTACTTCCGTTTTTTGGAAAGAAGTTGTAATCGATTTGCATAAGAAAGAATTTTCGGACGTCCAATTGAATCATCTTTACGTGGACAACGCGGCGATGCAGTTGATCGTAAATCCGAAACAATTCGACGTAGTTCTTTGTGAGAACATGTTCGGAGACATTCTTTCCGACGAGGCTTCCATCATCACCGGATCGATCGGAATGCTTCCTTCGGCGTCGCTTTCCGAATCCGGTTTCGGTTTATACGAACCGTCCGGCGGTTCCGCGCCCGACATCGCGGGAAAGGGAGTCGCCAATCCGATCGCGCAGGTATTGAGCGCGGCTTTGATGTTACGCTATTCATTCTCCATGGAAGAAGAAGCTTCCAAGATTGAAAGCGCCGTTCGCAAAACGATCGCGACCGGTAAAAGGACAAGGGACATCGCGGAAGCGGGATCCACCGTAGTCGGAACCAAGGAAATCGGTCAAGTCATCGAATCCTTTCTCTAATAAGAGGTAAAAAGATATGAAAGCAGGTGTAGCTCCCAACGGAAGACCGTATCAGGTTTTGATAGCCGAGAACTCCAGATTTCAAGCCAAACAATTGGCGCAGATTTTGGAATCGGAAGGTTATCAAGTGATCGGGTTCGCCGAAAACGGAAAGGAACTCGTAAAACTATACGACGAACACAGACGTGTGGATCTAATCACGCTCGATCTCAATCTTCCCGTAATGGACGGTTATGCGACCTTCTTTGAAATCAAGGATCGTGGAGTTCTTCCAAGGATTATCATCGTATCCGAAGAAAACACTCCTGCGGTTTTGAAAAACCTAATCGACGAAGGTGCGATGGATTATATTCCAAAGCCGGTGAAACGCGAAAAGGTTTTGGAAAAGATCAACGCCGCGATTCAAAAAGTTCCTAAGGTCTAACCTCTTTCCAAATCAGATTCAGATTTCTTCCGACGTCCTTTTTGCGATGACTGAAGAAATCTGAATTCTCTTCCATCGTGCAGATCCTATCGGATTGAAACGAAACCACGATTCCATTCTTCTCAAGTCTATATCGAACGAACGATTCCAGATCGAGTAAAAACTTATCGACCCCGGTTGGTTTGAGACATTCTGGAAATTCTTTTCGAAACAAACTCGCTACTTCATCGCCGACCTCGTAACGGAGTCCGCTCGCACAAGGACCGAGATAACCGAACAGAGATCCGTCTTTCAAGATCGATTCGTCGAATGCAAGCCTCAAAGTTTTTTCGGAGATTCCGGCTAACGTTCCCTTCCAACCCGAATGAATCGCTACAAATTTCGGGCTCTTGGGCGACCAAAAAAACAAGGGCATACAATCTGCGGTTTTGATACAAAGAACTTGATCCGGTTCTTCTCCGATCCAAGAGTCTCCGTCCTCAAAGGAAAAAGAATCCGAACGATCCGCGTCTAAAACCGTATCCCCATGGACCTGGTTTAAAATAAAAACCGAGGATTCCTTTTTACCAGTCAATCTTGCAATTTCGGTTCTTTGTTCGGAAACGTCCAAGCTCCGACCGGGCAGTTCTTTCTTTCCCGCGATGAGAATCTTGATTTGTCGGCTTTCGGAAATCGGAAAGGAATGAAGGAGCGCCATCGAATCCGAAACTAAATTCTCAGGCGAAACTTACCAGTGTTAAAGTACGTGATCTAAAGAAACCCTCCGGGAAGACTGGAAAAACTTTCATCCATGAATCAGAATTCTTTTGAAAAAACGAAGGTAAAGATCTGCGGAATCAGGGATCTTCAAATCGCCAAGGTATGCCTGGACGAAGGCGCGGATTACATAGGACTCAACTTTGTTCCTTCCAGCCCGAGAAAAATCGCCTTAGACGACGCGCAAAAAATCGTAGAGTATTACTCATCGGAAAAGAATTCTCCGAAGATCGTTCTGTTATTTTATAAAAATTCTTTCGAAGAAATCGAATCGATCCGCTCCGCTTTAAAACACGATTTCGTACAATGGGTTTGGGACGATCCAACTCTTACGAACGCGGACCCGAAAAAACTTTTTGGAGAACCTCAGATCTGTTCGTATCGAGTTACGGCTCCGATCGACGACGAGATTCTCAAAAACGTTCCCGGAGAATTTTTGATCTTGGACAGTTATTCCAAGGGCGCAGGCGGCGGCACCGGAGAAATCTTCAACTGGGAATTCGTTTCCAAGGTGAGCAGAAAGTTTTTATTGGCCGGTGGTTTAAACCCGACTAACGTAGCACAGGCGATCCAAACCGTAAAACCGTTCGGAGTGGATGTCGCGAGCGGAGTCGAATCCGCGCCGGGTGTCAAAGACAAAGAAAAAGTAATTCAATTTATCAGGAACGCAAGAACCGCTTTATGAGTTTGGAAACCACAGGAACATCCGCAGAATACTGGAGTGATCTCGCAGACGCGCTCAACACTCCGATGATGAAACAATTCCTCGCGATCAAGAAGGATTTCCCGGATACGATTCTATTCTTTCGAATGGGAGATTTTTACGAGATGTTTTTGGACGACGCAAAGATCGCCTCCTCCATTTTAGACATCGCTCTTACAAAACGTCAAAACGCGGTTCCTATGTGTGGGATTCCGTATCATTCCAAGGACAATTATATTTCCCGTCTTCTGAACGCGGGTAAGAAAATCGCAATCTGTGAACAATCCAAACCGGAAGAACCGGGTTCGAAATTGATGACAAGAGACGTGGTCCGAATCATCACTCCGGGAACGGTCATCGAGGAAAATCTTCTTTCCGGTTTTCAAAACAACTATCTCGCCGTTTTACATCTTAAAAAAAGTCTGATCTACTTTGCGATGGCCGATTTTTCCACGGGAGAATTGTTCTATTCCTCCGCATCGGTTACAAGTCCGGAAAGACTGATCGCGGAACTCGAAAAGTTCAAACCTTCGGAGATATGCGTTCCTGTATCCGAACAATCCTACTTTCAAAATTTGGAATATTTCAAAAACAGAGAATTCACTCTCTTAAAAGAACAACCGGAAACTTCCGAAAAAGATCCGTTCCAAATTCTTTCCCGTTATTTGACCGATTATATTCGAGAGACGTATAGGGAGAACAAACTCGTTCTAAGAGAACCTAGGATATTGAGTTCCGGTAAATTTTTGGAAATGGATCGGGAAACGATCCTGAACCTCGAACTCGTCGAGAACGAAAAAGAAAAAAATCATACGCTCTATTCTATATTCAATTTTTGCAATACTGCAAAGGGAAAACGCCTTCTCAAACAGCGAATTCTTTTTCCGGAATGCGACGCCGCGGTTCTTTATTCCCGTTGGGAAAAACAGGACATTCTTTTAAAAACGGTTCTAGCTCCCTTCGTGTCTGCGCTTAAGGACGTGGCCGATTTGGAGAGAATTCTCACTCGCTTTCGGGGAAATCACGCGTATCCGAGAGATTTTCGATCCTTTCTAAATTCGATTTCAACCGGGATGAAACTGAAAAAAGATCTGGAATCGCTTTCGTATCCGTTTCTCATTCCTTCGGAAGAATTGAAAACCCTTTCCGATTTTATCGAAGAACGTTTGCATCCGGGCGACGATCTTCCCGTGATCTTAGGCAACGGTCCTTTTTTAAAAGCGGGGCTTTCCGCGAAACTGGACAAGGCGCGAGAAGCCGGAGTCAAAGGAAAGGACTGGATTCTCGAACTCGAGACCGAAGAGAAAAAAAGAACCGGTCTTAACACATTAAAGATTCGTTATAATAAAATCGTTGGCTACTTTATAGAAATCTCGAGGGCACAAGCGGAACAAGCTCCCAAGGATTATCTCAAAAAACAGACTCTCGTAGGAAGCGAACGTTTTACGACTCCGAAACTGGAAGAAATCGAACGGACCATCTTAGAAGCGGACGAGATCATTCAGGAAATCGAAAGAGCCGAATTCAATCGAATGACGGAAGAGGTTTTGAAATATTCCTCGGCGCTTCTTTCGTTTTCGGAAGAGATCGGCGATCTGGATTTTCAGATTTCAGTTCTAACCGCCAAGGACAAGTTCGGCTGGATTCGTCCTACACTTTCCGAGGATCGTTCCTTGGATCTGGGAGATTCAAGACATCCGGTCGTCGAAGCCACTCTTCCACCCGGTCAAGAATTTATTCCCAACTCGGTTTTTCTGGATACACACGACAAGGCGGTCGCAGTTCTTACGGGACCGAACATGGCCGGTAAGTCCACGTTTATGCGTCAAATCGCGCTCAATCAGATTTTGTTTCAGATAGGGGCCTTTGTTCCCGCGAAGTCCGCACGTCTTCCGATCGTGGATAAACTGTTCACGAGAATCGGCGCAGGAGACAATCTTACCGCTGGAGAATCCACATTCTTCGTGGAGATGAAAGAAACCGCAAACATCCTCAATCATTATACCGAAGATTCTTTGATTCTTTTCGACGAGGTCGGACGCGGCACATCCACGTACGACGGAATGAGCATAGCTTGGTCCATTCTCGAATATCTTTCTTCGTTACCCGTAAGACCGAAGACGATCTTTGCGACACACTACCACGAACTAACGGAACTTTCCCGTCTCGGAGGAATTTTCAATCTTTACTTGGAAACTCTGGAAAAGGACGACAAGGTTCTTTTTTTGAGAAAGGTAAAGATCGGTAAGGCTAAAAAGTCTTTCGGGATTTACGTGGCGAAGATCGCCGGTGTTCCCGAGCCGATCGTAAAACGAGCCGCGGAACTTTTGACGGATTTAGAATCCAAAAAGAAAGAGATTAAAATTCAAGAAGCGCAACCTTCCCTTTTTGCGGAACCGGAAATAAAAAACGTTCCTTCCGTCACGGAAGAATCCATTCTTAAATTGAAACTGGAAGAGATGACTCCGATTGAAGCCCTAAAGACTTTGGAAGACTTTCAAAGAAAACTAAGAAAACAAAAATAAGAGAGAATCCATCGGAGCGAAATCCACCCAATTGAGGATCAGCTTTTTCAATCCTTCTTTTGCATGAAAACCGATTCCGATTCCGGCCTCGTTCAACATAAGAGAATCGTTTGCTCCGTCGCCGACCGCGACCACTTGGGCGAATGAAATTCCTTCCCGGTCGCGGATCATCTTTAAGTATTCGAGCTTTTTGTTTTTATCCACGATATCCCCGACTACGTTTCCGGAAAGTTGTCCGTTCTCCCTTTCCAGAACGTTAGCGTAAACCTCGTCGATTCCGTATCTCCTTTGAAAGATTTCCAGAATGTCCGTGAACCCTCCCGAAAAAACGGCGGTTCTACTTTGATTTTCTTTCAGACCTTTGAGAAGATTTTCAACTCCTATGTTTAAAGAAAGAGTCGGATAAAGTTCGGTAAAGATAGATGAGGAAAGTCCTTTTAAATAGATGCATCTTTTTTTCAAAGCCTCGTGAAAATCGAGGTTCCCTTCCATCGCTTCCTTGGTTACGGACGCGACTTCCTCGTAAACGCCCGCCATTCTCGCGAGTTCGTCTATGACTTCCTGTTGAATCAAAGTGGAATCCATATCAAAGGCGAAAAAACTTTTCTTCTTCGCGTCCAGAAGTTTGTCCACTTGTAGTAGATCCGAATTCCTTTTTGCGAATGTTTCGCGGACGGCAATCAGTTCGGAACGATCCAGTTTTCTAGAAATCTTCCATTCGATACAATTCCAGAGTCCTTGTGTACGGACCGGAGCCGAGGAAAGTAAAAATCGTTCTTCGGGTTTTAAGGAAACGAAACTTCCCAGTCCCAATAGGATTTCTTTTCGAATTTCTTCGGGATTTTGAGTGAGAATTAAGAGCAATGGAACCTTTAGAGATACGGTAAGAGAATCGGTTTTAACTTATCGACCCAGATCTTATACGCGTTTTCGTTGAGATGGATTTTATCTTGTTCGAGCCAAAACTCCGGGCGTAAACCGGGTCTATCTTTTTCTCGAAGCCATTGCCAGTTGTCCAAAAAGACTACGTTCTTATAGGATTGCGCGATATAAATCCAGGTTAGATTGATTACGGGAGAAATACTATTTAAACTTTGTGTGCGAACGGGTGGAATTCCCAAAATAACGATCTTCGTATTCGGAAGGGATTTATTGAGTTTATCGAGAATTCGTACCAGATTGTTTTCAATCAAGTTCAGACATTTCCCTTGGATCAGATCGTTTCCTCCGATCTCCAAAACGATCGCTTTCGGATTTAAAACGACCACGTCCTCTTCCAATCTTTCCAATAGGAGTTCGGTCATATCCCCGCCGATGCCACGATTGACCGCGCCGGGAAATTCCTTGGTAAGAATCTCGTTTGGAAACAACTGAATCAGGGAGTTTCCCACAAATACTACGTTTGCGGTTCTGATCCTCTGGTTATCTTCGCGATAGATCTTTCGCATCGTCGACCAGAGATTTCTGTATTGTTCGAATTTTTCGGACGATCTGTATCCAGTCCCAGCCCAACATTCGAAGTTAGAGCTGGTATAGTCCGTGTATGATTTTTTAATCAGGAGGGAACAGGAGGAGAAAAGAAAAAGCAAAGAAAGAGCGGAAAGATACTTTGCCAAAGAACTTTTACTGCTCCTGAGGTTCTTTCATGTGAAAACGTTTGTGCCAATCCGCTATCTGCGCTTGCAGATAATCTTCCGAATCGCAAATTCTGAATTCGATCGGATTATTGGAGGCGGTATCAATCAGCTTGGCTTCTATATAACCGTTCTTTAGCTTATTGATTTCTATTTTATATTTCATCCATTAAACTCCAGTAATGTCAGATTTTTAGATTAACCCAGGCTTTCAACCGATTCTAAAAAAAACGAAATACTCTTTTTAAGACTCAAAAAGAAGATTTCCTAACTCCGACATTTCCATATTCTTTTTCAAATTTTTTCTTCGGGTTTTGCAAATTGAAAGACGCATAACGTAAGTAATTTTGTAAAAGCCGAATTCTCATTTTTCGCCTAAACAGTGTTTGAAACCGAACTCCGTTCTTTAAAATTCCTTTCGAAATTCTGCAAAATCCGGGAGCTGTTTAACAATCTACATTGTCTTCAGACTCAATTTAATAAAAAAAAGTTGCCGGGAAAGCGTAAAAAATCCCAAAAACAGGTTTTTTTGACAGTTCCTTGACACTCAAAACTTAAGCTTTTTTGAATTTATAAAGCTCCGGAAAATTTTTCTCAGCGTACATAGAACCCGATTCGGAATCCTCGGGAAGAATTCCACCGTCCGCGAGTTCCGGAACAAAACCGGCGTCTCGGATCATGGAAATCGTTTCCGTCATCTCCGAACCTTTGACGTTCAAATAACCGGCGGAGAACAAAGAATTTGCCGCAAATAATGCCGTTGCGGAAAGAGTTCTGAGATGTCCTTCTCTTCCCGCCGCGATTCTGATTTCCGAGTCTGGATTTACCAAACGGAAAAGACAAAGAATTCTTACACAAAGTTCCGGCGTCAAAACGCTTGGGTTCTGGATCGCGTGTCCTTTCACGGGAATAAAAAAGTTCACAGGAATCGAAATCACTCGAAACGATTTGAGTTCAAAAGCTACGTCTACGATGTCGCGAAGTGTTTCCCCCATTCCCACGATCACACCACTGCACATCCCGATTCCCGCCTTGGAAACCGACCCGAGCGTTTCCGCTCTTTGAGAATACGTATGTGTATCACAGATTTCCGGATAATGATTTTCGGAAGTGTTTAAGTTGTGATTGTATCGATCAAGTCCGGCCGCTTTCAAAAGCTGAGCCTTGTCCTCGTCCAAAAGTCCCGCGGAAAGACAGACCTTCATTCCGAGTTCGTCCGTGATTCTTCGAATCGTGGAAGCGAGTTTTTCCGTGGTCGGTCGATTGGGTCCGGTTCCGGAAGTTACCATACAAAAACGATACGCTCCGTTTTCCTTCGCCTTAACCGCGTCCTCGAAGATTTCGGTTTCGGACTTCATCGGATATTCCTGAACTCCCGAGTTTGCGTTCTTTCTTTGAGCGCAGTATCCGCAATCCTCCGGACAGTAACCGTTTTTGATATTGTCTAAGATATGAATTCTAACCTTATTCTCGAAGTAGCGATTTCTTTCTTGAAAGGCTTTGTCCAAACAAGTCGTTAACGGAACGGAACCGTTTAGAATTTCCAACCCTTCTTCTTTTGTGATACGGCTTGGAATTTCGGAGAATATTTTTTCGGCTGTTTTTAGTGTTGTGGACATTCTTCAGACAGGTTCAAGCGAGGGAGTTTTCTTGAAAAGTCTATTTCCCAAGAGAAATTTCGGACAGGGTTTCCCGAATCGCCGAAAAGATTTTTTCCAGGGAAGAATCTCGAATGATATATGGAGGCGTCAGATAAATCACATTCCCTAAGGGCCGAAGCACCACACCCTTTTCCAAAAACTTTTTCTTAAGAATTTTATTTCCGGGATAACTATAACCGCTTTGATTTCCCACTTCCAACTCAAGAACTCCGACCGCTCCCAAAACCCTACAATCCCGAACCGCATTCGGAAATTCTTCGGCGATTTTTTTTAAACCGACTTTGAGTTTCGTTTCGAGTTTTGCGATTTGTTCGAGACGATTCTCCCTAAAAAAAAGATCGATTGAGGCAAGCGCCGCGGAACAAGCGATCGGATTTCCGGTCATCGTATGTCCGTGATAAAAACCTTTTTCCGGTTCCGGCGTTACGAACGCAGAATGAATTTTTTCGGTCGTTAAGGTCACCGCCACGGTCGCCGCGCCCGCGCTCAAACCCTTTGCCATCGCCACAAAGTCCGGTTGGATCTTCGCCTTTTGATACGCAAAGAGAGAACCCGTTCTACCGAAACCTGTAAAAACCTCGTCCACCAAAAGTAAGGCCCCGTATTTTCGGGCGATCGTTTCCAATCTTTGGAGAACTTCCTCTTTGTAAAAGATCATTCCTCCCGAGCCTAAGATCAACGGTTCGAGTACGATTCCCGCGACCGACTTCGGATTATTTGCAAAGAAGATTTCGATTTCTTCCAAACATTCCACTTCGCAGGTCGAGGGCTTTTTTCCAACCGGACAAAAACTGCAGTTCGGTGTTTGAAATTCTTCGGCGGGGAACATCAAACCTTCAAAAACTCGGTTGAATACGGAATTTCCGCCCACGCTCATGGTTCCGATCGTATCCCCGTGATAGGAAGTATTAAACTTTATGAATGTTTTGCGTTCGGTTTCTCCCGTATTTTGAAAATACTGATACGCGAGTTTGATCATGATTTCGACGGCGGTAGAACCGTTGTCCGAATAAAGAACGTGAGAATACTTCCCTTCCGTAATTTTTAAAAGTTCCGAAGCCAGATTTTCAGCAGGATCGTGGGTGAAACCCGCGAGTAAAACGTGATCGAGTTTGTCCAATTGATCCTTTACGGCTTGGATGATCTTAGGATGGTTGTGTCCGTGAATGCTCACCCACCAGGAAGAGATCGCGTCTATATAAGAATTTCCGAATGTGTCATATAAAAATTCTTCCTTGGCTCTTTCGATTCGTAAGGGAGAATCGGGTTCGTGTTGAAGCGTAAACGGATACCAGATCATACGATGATTTTTTGGATCGTTTCCTCTGGATCAAACCGTAAAAGACATTCTTTTTGAAATCGTTCGCGTCCTATTTTTTCCCGAGAATTCAAAGCAAACGTTCCCAAGGACGGGACCCCGCTCCATTCGGTGATGGTTCGGATATTGTCTTCCGTGGTTTTATCGGGAACTCCGATAAAGAAGATTCCTTTCAAATCGATCTTTCGGCTTTGAATCGCTTCAATGGAAAGAAGGGTTTGATTGATCGCACCTAAGGAAACCGGAGCGACTAAGATCATCGGGATTTCGGATTGTCGAATCAGCTCTGCGGTAAGAAAGTTTCGAGTCAACGGAACGAGCAAACCACCCGCGCCTTCGACTACGATCCTTTGATCCCGAATGCTGTATAGATGTCTGGAAAGTTCCGCAGTATCGATCTCGGCCCCTTCCAGTTCGGCGGAATAATGTGGAGAACCCGCAAAGGCCAAAGAATAATAATTCTTCAGAAAGTAATTTTCGTGAAGTCCGCTTAGATTCATCACGGTAACACGATCGCTGTCGTCTCCGGTTTGAATCGGTTTGAAATACTTGAGGCCCAAAGACTTTCCGTACTTACAAAAAATCAATGAACTCAAAAGAGTTTTTCCGACGTCCGTTCCCGTTGCGCCGATGAAGATCGCCATTAAAACTCCGGCAAAAGAGAAATCAATTTTTCTAATGTAGTTTCGGACGTATCCGAATGAATGCTGATCCGAAGTCTCGGAACGTTCACCGTAGGCGGACGAATCGCTTTTACATAAAGCCCATTTTTGCGGCAGAGTTCGGCGGCGTTCAAAACACTTTCTTCGGAAGAAAACAACACAGGAACGATTTGAGACTCGGAAGTTGTCTTCGGATAATTTTTGGTTTCGAGGGAACTGCGGAAACAATCGGCTTTTTTTAGAAGATTCTCCCTTTGAGTTTGCATCGACTTTACAATCTCAACCGAAGTCGGAACCGCGTGAGCGATCGCGGGCATCGGAGCCGTGGAATATATAAACGTGCGCATCTTATTGATGAGAAAATCTTTTCCGGTCTCGGAGGTTCCGATCCAAGCTCCTTCCAACCCCAGAGACTTTCCGGCCGTGTATGTGATAAAATCTACTTCTTTGGTTTTATCGGGACCGAGTATTTGTGAAACCCTTCCTTCTCCTTGTTGTCCGAAAACGCCGATTCCGTGCGCGTCGTCCAGTATCAACGTCGCGTCGTATTTTTTCTTGAGATACAAAAGATCCTCGATCGGCGCGAGATCTCCGTCCATGCTGAAGACCGTTTCGGATACGATGAGCTTTTCCTTTCGTTTCGATTTCTGGAGAAGTTCTTCGAGATGATTCAAGTTTAGATGTTTATAATACGTTTTTTCGGCTCCGGAAAGTCGAACCCCGTCGAGAATCGAAGCGTGATTGAGTCGGTCCGTGAAAATTTCCGTCTTTGCGTTTGCAATGCAGGAGATCAGCCCAAGATTGGCCGCGTAACCGTTCGCAACCCAAAGAGCGGTTTCCGTCCCCGTCCATTCCGCACAAACGCGTTCCGCAATTTCAAAAGAATCTCGATGACCGCTCACCAAACGGGAAGCGCCGGATCCGGAGCCGTATAGATCCAGACCTTCTTTTAAACTTTCTATAATCTTGGGATGTTTTGTAAGAGCGAGATAATCGTTGGAAGAGAGATCGACCCCGGAAGGAATTTCCAGGGATCGAAGTAAGAAATCCTTTTGCAAGGATTTCAAAACGAGCGAGGCTTTCTGAAGAAACGTTGAAGGATTCAGATTCAAAAAACCTCGATTCGGTTTTAGAGCATTTCCTTCACTTCGTTTCTTTCGGAAACGAGTTCGTCGTGAGTAATTTTGAACTTCTCTTTTGCAAAGTCGTTCAAAGGAAGACCTTGGATGATCTCCACTTTCTTTCCGTCGGATTTCAACGGGAATCCGAAGATCAGACCTTTTTCCGCTCCGTAAGACCCGTCGGAAACGATCGCCGCGGAGAAAGCATCGCCGGGTGCAGTCGGATTGATGATTCCACGAACGGTGTCTACAACTCCGTTTGCCGCACTTGCCGCAGAAGAAGCTCCTCTTGCTTTGATGATTTCGGCTCCTCTTTGTTGAACGTTCTTAATGAAATCTCCCTTCAACCATTCTTGGTCTGAGATCACATCGGTTACCGGTTTTCCGGAAATCTTCGCGTTATAAAAATCAGGATATTGTGTGGAGGAGTGATTTCCCCAGATTCCGAGATGAGTCACTTCTTTAACCGCAACTCCGGCCTTGCCCGCGAGTTGAGACTTCGCTCTGTTTTCGTCGAGTTTTGTCATCGCGAACCAACGATCTTGTGGAACACCTTTTGCGTTGTTCATCGCAATCAAGCAGTTCGTGTTGCAAGGGTTTCCTACAACGAGAACTCTTACGTCGGAAGCCGCGTTCTTTTCGATCGCCTTTCCCTGATTTACGAAGATTCCTCCGTTGATCTTAAGAAGATCCCCTCTTTCCATTCCCGCTTTTCTAGGAACGGAACCGACTAACAACGCCCAGTTGATATCCTTAAAAGCCGTGTCCAAATCGGAAGAGACTGTCACTTTCTGAAGAAGAGGAAACGCACAGTCCTCTAATTCCATGATTACGCCTTTTGCCGCTGGAAGCGCCGCTTCCAATTCAAGCATCTGGATTTCCACCGCAGTGTCCGCACCGAACATTTGTCCGGAAGCGATTCTAAAAAGTAAAGAATACCCTATTTGCCCTGCGGCGCCTGTAACAGCGACCTTCACTGTCTTACTCATATTTGGCCGACTCCTAATTTTTGATTTTAATTTTTAAGTTCCTGATCGATCACTTTGGTAAACGCTTCAATCGGTTGAGCGCCTTCCACCATAATACCGTTTATAAAAAAGGCGGGGGTCCCTGTGACTCCGTATTTCTCGCCCTCAGCCATATCCGCTTCGACTTCTTTACGAACCGCGGAATCGTTCACACACTGGCTGAAAGTTTTCATTTCAAGCCCTGCGCCTCTTGCAAGATCCAAAACTCTTTCTTTCGGAAGATTTCCGGAGTTGTTAAAAAGAACGTTGAAGAAATCCCAATACTTTCCTTGAGGAGCGGCGCAATTCGCCGCGATATGCGCGAACATCGCGTTCGGGTGAAACGAAAGAGGATAATCTCTAAACACCCAACGAATCTGATCCTTATACTTGGCTCTCAATTGAACGTTTACGTCCTGACTTCTTTTGCAAAAAGGACATTCGAAATCGGAAAATTCTATGATCGTAACCTTCGCTTTTTCGGGACCGATGGAAGGATTGTTTCCGGTGAGAATGGTATTGTCTTTGAGTGGAGGAAGTTCCTTCACCTTTACGGAAATATTATATTCGTTGCGGAGTTGACCGAAGAGATTGTTTCTGATCTCTTCCTTCTTTTGAGAAATGAGATGGTTTTCGATTTCATTCTTCACTTGATCAAAGGACTTTCCTCTGAGCGCGGGAGAATTTTTATACTGATCGTAAATCGCGCGCATTTCCTCGATGCTCGGTGCGGGAACGTTCGGCTCCATCAATTCCTTTTCGGAAACGTTACGCTCCTTTGCGGCGAGCGCGACTACCTTCTTACTTGCGAACTCCGAAAGGATTCGATACAAACGATCGTTCGTTTCCGCATAGAATTTACGTGCGATTCTCGGACTTTCTTTTTCAACATCCTTGATCGTATAATTCTTACCTTTGATCTCGGCGACACCGTCCGGGGTAAAATAAGCAATGAGTGGTAAAATGGTGAAACCGATATAGATGATAAATGCGGCGGAAAGAATGAGCAGAGGTCTGAATTCCTTTGCTTTCAATTTCTCGATTATGTCTTGCATGGAAATATTGCTCCCGATGGCTTGAAAAACGGCGTCTTGTTTCCCTTACTTGCCAGCTTAGAAACCTCGGGTCCTCTGGCAAACGATAAATTCCGGCTCCATTCTTGCGTTTGACTGAAATTCTAAATTCTTTGCAAGCCGTGCAAATTTCCGAAAAACCGAACGATCTTTGTAAAAAAATCCTAAAAAAAACTAAAGTGAATCCCCTATTACCGATAGTTTTAATAGAGAGACTTTCGGATCGAACGTAAATCCGAAGGCGATTTTAAAGGAGGTTCGGGTTTATGAATGTTTCCGGATTAACGATCCAATCTTTTTCGTTTTCCTGGCCCCGATCCGTAGAAAGCGAGGCGTTGAGTTCAGGACCGACTACGACGCATACACAAAGCGCCGAAAAGGACGTAAGAATTTCGGATTCGATTCCGCAAAAAACCAAGCCGGAAAAGAACGAAATCAAACCGGAAGAGCTTGTCATGAAACCTTCTCCGGTATCCTTTGAAGAAAGAATGAACCAAGTAATCAGTCCAGAACAGATGAAAAATCTTCTTTCCATGATGGTACGTTCCCGTATGAGCGAAAACCCGACCGACCATAAAATCGATGTAAGACGATAGAGAAGAATTTTGTTTTTGATTCTCGCTCTTATCTACACGGTCGGTCTCGACATTCTTTTAATCTTTGCGGGCCTTGGCGCGTTTGCGGGCCTCGCCTTTATATTTTTCCAGGAAGTGATTTATCCCGCGCTTAAAAAAGGAAGCGCCGGAGCCGGAACCCCTCCCGAAGAAGGAGATCGTTTCGTTCTTGTGGTTTCCGAAAGTCAGAGAAACGTGCGGTTCAGCGTGGGTCAAACCTCGGGCGATATCCGCACCTATTGCAACGCGATCTCGGACAATCATCTCGTATTCAACGTAAAAAAGGCGAAGGACACGGAAGATTACGAAATTCAAATATTACGAAATTCTCCCGTACTTTTCAAACCTCCCGCAATGCCGACCTTCTCCAAAATGGAATCCGCCGAAAAACTGGATAGTTACGAGGTCATCGGTAAAAAGGCCGATTTCCGGATTTCGGATAAAGTGGTTAAGGAAAGAATGATTCAGTATTTCGAGATCAGTCTTTCTTCCGAGTTTTTCATCAACAACTTCGGAAAGGAAAGAATGCGTTTTATCTTTACGGTTACGAAAATTCATCCCGGTCTCAACCGGAGAACCCCGATCAAAAAGGGACTCTATGCGTTCGGAAAGGAAGAAAGAAGCGGCGGAGACGAGGAAGAATAAGAACTTTAAGAAATCTTAATATCCTTAACGCTCTCTGAAATTCCGTCCTCCTCCACTTTGAGCGAAAGAATCTGACAATTAAAATGAGTTTTCTGAGTAAACTCGGCGAGTTTTTCTTTGAGAATCTTTTCCACACGAACCGCTTTGTTGCGTTCTGAAAATAAAAGAACGGACGGACCGCTTCCCGAAAGAGAATACCCGATCAAAGATTTTTCCACCTGCGCTAAAAGCGGATTCAATTCAAACTCGGAATGCATTCGATACGGAGTATGAACCCGATCTTCGAGCGCTAGTTTCAAAAGAGAAACCTTTCCGGAATCCAAGAACTCCATCCAAGTTGCGATCCGACTCATGTTAAAGATCACGTCCTCGGTGGAATAAGAACCGGGAAGAGTTTTTCTGGATTGATGTGTGGAAGTTTCCAGATCGGGCACAATCAAAAAACAACGAACCTTCTTTGGAAATTTCTTTTTGACGTATTCAAGACGGCTTCCGTTGAAATACGCGAATACGAACCCGCCCAAATACGCAGGAATCGTATTGTCCGGATGACCTTCGATCTGACCTAAGTGAAACAAAAATTCGTTTTCACTCGGAAGGGAAATCCTCGGATAAAAATTCTTATGAGCAAACCGCGCCGCGCAAACTCCGGCAACGGCCGCGCTCGCGCTGGAACCGAGCCCCCCTTTCATAGGAAGATTCAAATCCATTACCAAGGAATACGGAAGGACTTCGATCCCAGGAAGAAATTTTTGAAAGTAGGATTTATACGAAGAAAGAACAAGATCCTCGTCCGGACCGAACGGCAACACGTCCATTCCTTTTACGGAAGTATGAAAGCTCTTTCCGGGAATGAACTGAAATTGAAACTGATTGTAAATTCGAAATGCGAGTCCGAACAAATCAAAACCCGGTCCTAAATTGGCCGAGGTTCCCGGAACCCGAATGGAATACTGTCGAATCGAAGTCATAGTGTAAAAGCGAAACTTCCGCGCAGAAGTTCGCAAAAGATACGACCAAGATTTCTCTCCAAATCAAATCGTCATTTGATTTTCGATTCCGGGGTTTTGATTTTAGAAAATCGAGCCGACATTTTATAATTCCGAATTCATTCTTTCGCGGAATTCGTGTGAACAACATCGCGTCCTTGAAAAAGAGTTTTCTCGATCCTACAACGGTCAATTCTGCCTGATTATGCACTTTTCGTTTCTAGATTTAATCGTTCTGCTTTTATATGTTGCACTGGTTCTTTTTTCGGGTTGGTTTACTTCTAGAAAAAAAGACAAGGATTCTTCCTCGTATTTTCTGGCGGGACGAGAACTTTCCTGGATTCCTCTCAGCTTTTCCATCGTCGCGACGGAAACCTCCACTCTTACTTTTTTAAACATACCCGGTTTGAGTTATTCCGGGAATCTTACGTTTCTCGGTCTCGGTTTGGGTTTTGTTCTCGGGAGAATTCTCGTCGCGAGGCTTTTCATTCCTATGTATTACCAATCCGGTTTTATTTCCGTGTATGAATGGGTGGGAATCCGTTACGGAAAAGTTTCCCAAAAAACGGTTACCTTTTTGTTCAAACTCACTCGGATTTTAGGAGACGGGGTGAGAATGTACGCGTCCGCGATTCCGGTTGCGATTCTTCTCGAAGTTTTTTTAAAACAATACGGCTCTTTCGAGATCTCCACACTTCAAATCGAAATCTTAAGTCTTCTTTTGATTTCCGGAATCACCATTCTTTATACGGTGCAAGGCGGCTTTCGTTCCGTTGTTTGGGTCGATTCGATTCAGTTTTTGATCTACGTCGCCGGTGGAATCTTTTCTCTTTTTTATCTGGGTTCTCTTTTGTTGGAAAGAGGTTTCGATCTCGGTCTTCTTTTTCAAAAAGCGAACAACGCGAACAAGTTAAGAATTTTTGAATGGACCGATTATTCTTCCGCGTATTTTATTCCGACTGCGATCATCGGAGGAATTCTTTTGACTCTGGGAACCCACGGAGTCGATCAAATGTTCGTACAAAGGGTTCTTGCCTGCAGATCCGAAGCAGACGCGAAAAAAGCGATGATCTCCTCGGGAATTTTCGTGTTCTTTCAGTTCGTTTTATTTTTGAGTATCGGAGTTCTATTATATTTTTATTATGAAGGTTCTTCCCTTCCGAAAGATAAGGTGTTTTCCAAATTCATCTTGGAAGAGGTTCCTTCCCCCGTAACCGGGTTTTTGTTGGCCGCAATCTTGGCTTCCGCGATGTCCACACTTTCCAGTTCGATCAATTCTCTTTCGTTGACCACAAAGGTGGATTTGAAAATCGAAAAATTCGGCTCGGGGACCTTGAGTCTTTTCTGGGGAATGATTCTTCTTCTGAGTTCTCTTCTTCCCTTATTTTTGACCGCGGGTAAAACGGGTCTTGTGGAACTCGGGCTTTCGATCGCGTCTTATACGGTCGGTCCGATCATCGCGGTTTTCCTCAGCGGAAGAATACAATGGTTTTCTTATATGCAGAATTTAAGGGATTCTTTTGCGTCATTGGCGATCGGGCTTACGCCGGCTTTCACGCTCGTCGTCGGAAAATGGACGGGTTGGAGTTTTACCTTGCTCGTTCCATTCGGAATCGGAACCTGCTTTTTGCTCGGACTCAGTCTATTGCAAATTCAGAATCGTCTGACTTCTCAAAGATAGATTCCATAATTCTTCGGAATTCGGGCGCTTTTGTAAAGTGCATGAAGTGATCCCCGTCCGGAATTCCGTAGAACCTTGAATTCGGGAAAAAACTTTTTGCAATCGGAGTGTCCTCTTTGTGAAAGAATTCCGAAACACCTCCGACGATAAAGTATGTCTGACCGGGGTACGGTTTTGTCGTATATCGTCCGAAAAAATCCTGTAACAATCGGGGCGAACCCGCGATTCCTTCCACGTTGAGTTTCCAACGATACGAACCGCTTTCCGTCCGTTCCAAATTCATTTCCAAAAAGTTTCTGATAAATGCGTTCGGAAGAATTTTCGTCAAGGCCGCGTCGATTTCCTGTCTGGATTTAAAACCGGAAACGTCCGTTCGTAAACAAGCGAGTTCGCCTTCGTATTGAAACGGATAATCCTTCGGCGCGATGTCCTCGATAAACAATAAGGATGGAATATTCGGATTTTTTAATGCGAAACCCATCGAAACGAGTCCGCCCATGGAATGCCCGAGAATCACCGGATTCGCAATATTATTTTTCGAGATCCAAACTTCGAGATCTTCCACCATAGAAGCGAGGGAATGTTCGGAAGAATGAGGAGAATCCCCGTGATTCCTCAGATCCATCAGATACACGTCGCCGTAACGACTCAAAAAATCCCCCACGCTCGGCCAGTTTTTGGAAGAACCGAAAAGTCCGTGTAAAACGAGAATCGGTCCGCAAATCGGGGTTAAAAACTTCTCCGAATTAAAATCGATCTTACGAAAACTGAGATCTACTGCAGACATTCTTTTTGGATGAGCTTTAGAAAATTATGATATTTTTTACCGTATCGATACGGCAGAGATTGCAGTTCTTTTCGAAAGGATTCGTAGATTTCCTTTTTGGATTCTCCCTTTCCACACTGAATGGTTTCGCCATCCTTTGTCAAAGATTCGAGTTTTTTGGTGATTTGATTCGCGAATACGCTCGCGTAGTTTCCGTTCGGATTCAATTGCAGATAACGGATTCTTCTTTTTCTTTCGTCGTTTAGAAAACAAAAAACATCCCGTTTGCAATTCGTTTCCGGCATATGTTTTACTCCGAGAAACGCCGCAAAGTCGCCCGGGCCCTTATCCTTAAATTCTTCCCCAATCTTCCAAAATACTTCGGGGTTAATTCTCGCCGGTTTTCCTCGTTCCCCGGGGATGATTTCGCCCGGGTTTTTGGAAAGATAATCCGAAAGTTTGGATTCTTTTCGTTTGCTTTCGCCTTCTTGCAAAATTTCTAATATTCTTATCAAGACGACCGATCTTCTGATTTTCAGATAGAGATATTCCTCGCCGTGATAGATCCCGTTTTCCTCCAAAGAGGAAAGATATTGATAAACGGATTCGAGTTCGGTAAGACCGGTGTTCGTCGAATACAACATTCGATCAATCGAACGTAGGATCACCTTATAAGCTCCCCTTTCTTCCATGTCGAAAAGAACCGCGGTTTCGGACCAACCGCTTAAACCGGAAGAATCGGAAACGAATCGAAAATTACGATCGTTTTGTTTTTCGTTTTTGCTTTGGACAACTTCTCCGAAACCGAGACGGCGGAGAATTTCGGATTTTTTATCGGGAAATAAATAAAGGGGAGAATTCGGCTTTAACACCAACCGATCTCCTCCCCAAACCTGCGGGACTATCGTAAAAAAGAATAGGATCAGAACGATCCGCTTCATCGATTACTTGCTCAGATCCCGTATCATTTCCGCGAGTCTTTCGACTCCGCGTTTGATGTCGTTTTCTCCCATCGGATAGGAAAGCCTAAGAGCGTCGTCTTCTCCGAAAGCGATTCCGGGAACTGCGGCTACTTTATACTTTTCTAATAGAACACTGCAGAAAATCTTACTGAGAGACTTTTCCGAAGATTCTTTTTTGAGCTTTTCAAAACCGGGAGTTTTATAAACGTCCGTGAGATACGGAAACACATAAAACGCTCCCTGAGGATTGTTGCATTTTACGCCCGGGATGTCGTTCAAAAGGGAAACGATGAGATTTCTTCTTTTTTCAAAAGCCTTTCTCATTTCCTCAACACAAGTCTGATCTCCGGCAAGAGCGGCTTCGGCGGCGGCTTGCGAAATCGAAGAAGCATTGGAAGTGGACTGACTCTGAATCGTTTCCATATTCTTGACGATGCTTAAATCTCCCGCTCCGTAACCGATTCTCCAGCCAGTCATGGAATACGTTTTGGAAACCCCGTTGATCACGAAGGTATTTTTTTTGAGTTCCGATGAAATCATCGCGAGATTGGAAAACGTAAAACCGTCATAAACGATTTTTTCGTAGATATCGTCGCTCATCACTTGAATTCCCGCTGAAAGAACGATTTCGCCTAATGCTTCGAGATCCTTTCTGGAATAGCCCGCGCCGGTCGGATTCGACGGAGAATTCAGGATCAGACATTTGGTTTTGGAGGTGATCGCCTTCTTCAATTGTTCGGGAGTGATTTGAAAATTACTTTCAGGAGTTGTAGTTACGATAACGGGAACACCTTCGGCCAAACGAACGATGTCCGCATAACTCACCCAATACGGAGCGGGAATGATCACCTCGTCCCCCGCGTTGAGAGTCGCTAAAAAGTAATTGTAGATAACCTGCTTTCCGCCGGTTCCTACGATGATTTGACTTTTATCGTAATCGAGTCCGTTGTCTCTTTTAAACTTGGTAACGATCGCTTCTTTGAGTTCAATCGTACCGGAAACAGCCGTGTAACGCGTCATTCCCTTATCGATCGCCTTCTTAGCGGCGTCTCGGATATGGGTCGGAGTTTCGAAATCCGGTTCACCGGCTCCGAAACTTACAATGTCTTCCCCTTTTTTTTTCAACTCGTTCGCCTTTGCGGTGATTACGAGAGTCGGGGAAGGTTCGATGACGTTCAGCCTTTTTGCGCTGAGATCCATGCTGTTCCTCTTTTTATGTTTAACTTTGTATCTATCTCCGAATGAAATTCAGAAAAAGACTCTCATCAAGCGTTGTTCAGTTGTAACTGAGCCAATTCCTCTTGGGCTTCTCTGAATTGATCCAAAGTATAAATTTCGTATTCGTATCCTTGTTCGGTAAGGAACAACTGACGGTTCTGGCCGAAACGTTCCTCGTTCGTATCTCTCGAAATGAGAGAATAGAATACGGCCGTGTTGTCGTGTCCTTTCGGTCTTAGGATTCGACCCAATCTCTGAGCCTCTTCCTGTCTGGAACCGAAGGTTCCCGAAACCTGAATCGCGATGTTCGCGTCCGGAAGGTCGATCGAAAAGTTCGCAACCTTACTCACAACAAGAGACTTGATCTTGCCCGAACGGAACGCGTCATACAACGTTTGTCTTTCCGGAAGCGGGGTTTTTCCCGTAATCAAAGGAATATTAAATTTCTTTGATATTTCTTCCAGCTGATTGATATATTGTCCGATCACGAGCAGATGCGACTCGGAATGTTTTTTCATGATGAGGTCGATCGCCTTCATCTTTTCAGGATTTTCGGAAGCGAGTCTGAACTTTTCACGGTCGTCCGCGATGGAATATTTCAGACGAAGATCGTCGTCCATGTTAACGCGGATTTCCTTACACTTCGCTTCCGCAATCCAAGACTTGCTCTCGAGTTCCTTCCAAGGAACGTCGTATTTTTTCGGTCCGATCAGGGAGAATACGTCCTCTTCCAAACCGTCCTCGCGCACGAGAGTTGCGGTAAGACCGAGTCTTCTCTTTGCCTGAAGTTCCGACGTCATACGGAAAACCGGAGCGGGAAGTAAGTGAACCTCGTCATACACGATCAAACCCCAGTTGTTCGCGCTGAACAGATGGAAGTGGGTGAAATCCCCTCCCTTCTTCTTTCTATGGGTGAGAATGTTATACGTCGCTATGGTAATCGGGCGAATCTCTTTGACTTCACCGGAATATTCTCCGATATCCTCGGGAGGAATGTCCGTTTTATCGAGAATTTCGTTTCTCCACTGGCGGATGGAAAGTGTGTTTGTAACGAGAATCAGGGTTTCAGCGCCCACGATCTGCATCACACCGATCCCTACGATCGTTTTTCCAGCACCGCAAGGAAGAACCACAACACCGGAACCGCCTTCGTTTCCACCACCGGCGTGAAACACTTCCACGCACGCTCTTTGGTAGTCGCGCATTCCGAACTTTTTACCGCTGATGCTTTCCGGTCTTAGATTGAATCCGTATTTGTTTCCTTCGTCGTAACCGGCGAGGTCTTCCACGGGAAAACCGATTTTGATCAGAGCTTGTTTGATATGACCGCGGTATTCTTTTTTGATATAAATTTTATCGGGGAACGTGGTTTCGATAAACGGTTGAACCGCTCTATGATTCCCGATTTCTTGAAGAAATCCTCTTTCATTCGAGATGATTGCGAGTTCTCCGGATTCTTCCTTAACGAGTTTTACCTTTCCGTAACGACTGATCTGTTCGCGGATTTCGTTTACTATGTTTTTTGGAACGGAGTATCTGGAGAATTTTTCCAAACATTCCACAATTTCGTCGGCGGTCATTTTGATCGACGCGGCATTCCAAAGGGAAAGTGGAGAAATTCTATATGTATGAAGGTATTCCGGACTTTTTTCTAATTCAGCAAATTTGGAAACAATGCTCTGACAGGCTTCAAACTCGGGGTTATCTACCTCCAAAAGCATGGTTTTATCACTCTGAACGATTAAGGGTTTGCTCATTTGTGTCTGGTTTCCTGTTTGTTTAGACTGAAAATCGACCCCTTTCTGTCAAGAAGAATGCGAACATAAGGCTCTTTTCGTTCCATCGGGCAAAAACCGTAGAACAAATGAATCCGAAAAGTCGATTCTTCCGCGAAGTCATACTGAGTTTTACAACTCGGAAAGCAGAATTTGAAAACTTCCGCTCTTTTCTTCCTCGGGAAGAAGAGTCGTTAAAGAAAAACCGTTCAGAATCGCGTTCCCCGGCGCGCTCATCGGTTCGATCGCAATTCGATTTCCGGAAAAGTCCGTATAGATTTGAAAATACGAAAGTCGAATCTCGTCGTCGCTCGATGCGTTCGATCGAAGATGGACTTGGTAAGAATCATCCGGAACTTCCAAACGCACCCAAGCCTCTTCTCCGTAAAACAAAGAATCGAGATTGGGAACGTCTTCCAAAGTAAACCGATCCGTTTCGATTCCGTATATGGGATACGTCGGAGTAAGATCTTCTTGTAAAGGAATCTGTTTCTCAAGGTTAGACCGAAGAACACAAGGTTGTTGTAAGGATTTCATTCTAAAATAAGGATGATAACCGTAACAAAACCGGAATGAAAAATCGTTCTCGTTGAAAAAGGAGGTTCTCAGAGTTAAGACCTCTTCTTCCACAATTCTTCGAATGGAATACGCTTCCCGGACTCTGATTTTTCCCAAGGTAGAATTTTGAACCTTCTCATCGGGAACCAATTCAAAAACGATCGATTGATTCGTTCTTTCGATCACCTTTCGTTTCCAAGAATACGCAAGTCCGTGAGAAGGATAACCGTTCGAGTCCTTGGTTCCAAGATCGGTTAAGGAAATCCATTCTTCCCCGAGACGAATCTTATCGTCGGTATGACGATTGACCCAAGGATACATGAGATACGAACCCGATGAGAAAAATCTTTTTTCCTTTTCGTAACCGGAGATGATTTCCAATTCCTTTTCGGTGCTCGGATGTTTCCAATTCCAAGAAAGAATTTGTTCACCGTTGTCCGTAAATCGAAGTCGGGAACGATCGCTAAAAATTTCTAACACGTTGCGCAAACTTTTCGGAAATTCGGATTCCTTTCCATCCATTTTAGTCCTTTTTTAAAACTCGAAAGGTCTTAGGAAAGGAATTGAAAGCCTGCTTTAGCGGGGGAAACTGACCATTCCATAGGAGAATTTCTTTGAAACACTCGATTCTAACTTGGGCAACTACTCTTTTTCTAGGATCCTTTCTTGCAAACTGTTACATTCCGGTAAACGCAAACCTAGGCGGAGGAACCGGTAAAACCGCGGAACTGAGAGAAAAACTTCTCTCCGGTAGAAACGAGGATAAAATCCTAATCATCCCGATCGACGGTGTGATCAGCGACGAAGGCGAAAAAACGTTCTTCGGAGGCCAAGAAGATTCGATCTTAGCCGGCGTTAAAAAACAACTCGAGCTCGCGGAACTCGATCCTGAAATCAAAGCAGTCATCTTAAAAATCAATTCTCCCGGCGGTTCTGTTACCGCGAGCGACATTCTCTATAGAGAAATTCTACAATTCAAAACCAAAAAGAAAATCCCGGTCGTTTCCCTCTTTATGGATACGGCGGCGAGCGGTGCGTATTATATTTCTATGGCTACGGATCTTGTGATCGCTCATCCTACTTCCGTAACCGGTTCGATCGGAGTGATTCTTTCCGGTATCAACGTGAAGGATGGTCTTGATAAACTCGGCATCAAGGATCAATCGATTCGTTCCGGCGGAAACAAAACGATCGGTTCTCCTTTGGAAGATCTTTCTCCCGAACAAAGAAAACTACTTCAATCCATCGTGGACGATCTGTTCGAGAAGTTTTTCGAAGTTGTGAAAAACGGAAGACCCGGAAAAAATCCCGCGGAACTTCGTAAGATCGCGGACGGAAGAATTTTTACGGCGACTCAAGCCCTGCAACACGGTTTGATCGATAAGGTCGGTTACTTCGACAACGCGGTTCAAGAAACGATGTCTCTTCCGAACTATAAAAAAACGCCTGGGAACACAAGCCCTAGAATCATCTACTATTCTCAGAGCGCTGAAAAAAGAGCGAACTTCTATCAGGTTCAATCCCCCGAACTAAGACCCGATTCCGCGATTTCGAAAATTTTAGGAACGGGAAGACAGGTTCGTTTTCTATATCTCTGGTCTTACTAAGGTCCATTAGAAATTTAGAATCTATTTTCCGGTATATCGATGTTATTCAATTCCTTACCCTTTCTTTTTCTATTCTTAGTCACGTATCTGATCTATTGGAACGTGAACGGGCCTTCCAAAAAGAAGGTCCTTCTCGTTTCCTCGATCGTATTTTACGGTTATTCGCACATAGCGTTTCTGATTCACTTCTTGCTCGTAATCGGATTCAACTATTACTTTTCCCTCAAACTCTGGGATAAAAAGGAAAAGGGAGAATCCACAAGCGGTCTTCTGAAATGGGTGATCGTTCTGAACGCGATCAACCTCGCCTTTTTTAAATATTACTATTTCGTAATGGACTCGATGAGTTCGATCACCGGAATGGAACTCTGGCAAAGACTGGGAACTTCGGTGGAAATTCTTTTACCGTTGGCGATCAGTTTTTATACGTTTCAGTTGATCGCGCTTCAGGTGGACATTCACAGGGATCTGATTCCGAAACGGATCGGTTCCAGCGATTACTTTTTATTCATCCTATTCTTTCCTCAATTGATCGCCGGTCCGATCATGAGATCCACGGATTTCTTGCCGAAACTCGATCATCCCGAAATCGACAAACACAGAATGAAACAAGGGATCTTTCTTTTGATCTTCGGTCTGTTTAAAAAATCGGTGCTCGCGGATTCCATCGCGGGAATCATTTCCCCACTTTATCTCGAGCCGGGTCAATACCACGCGGCTTCGATTTATATCGCGATGTTCGGGTTCGCTTGTCAGGTTTACTGCGACTTTTCCGGTTATACGGACATCGCCCGAGGTTCCGCATTCTTACTCGGATATGATATTCCGGAAAACTTCAGAGGACCGTTCCTATCCTTTTCCTTCCGTGAATTTTGGGGGAGATGGCACGTAACGTTATCTACTTGGCTCCGCGATTATCTCTACATTCCCCTCGGCGGAAGCAGAAAGGGAGAATTCAGATCCCAACTGAACATGTTTCTTACGATGTGTCTCGGAGGTCTTTGGCACGGAGCCAATATCGCTTTCGTACTCTGGGGAGCGTATTTGGGTTTGATTCTCGCCGTGGAAAGAATCTTAGAGCCTAGACCGGTTCCGGGTGCGGCGAACTTGGGTCCGTCCAAAACGGTTCGTATTTTAAGAAACACGCTTACTCTCAATCTATTCGTGTTCTCCGGTCTTTTTTTCCGGGGAGGTTCTGCGGGTAAAAACGCGGTTCCGTTTATGCTCGATCTGCTCAGTGGATTCAAGAATTTATTTACGGGCAAAATTCTTCCCCGCTGGGAAGAACTTCTACTTTTCATTTTCTTGACCGTGGGACTAAACGCACTTCAATACTTTCCGCAGACGATGGAAAAGGTGGAAAAACGTTCTCTCATTCTGATTCCGTTGCTCAGCGTTATACTCCTATTGCTCTTGGGCGTTTTCGGCGACGGCGGTGGAGAATTTATTTACTTTCAGTTTTAAAACCCTCCGATAAAAAAGGAGGATCGGAAACGAAAAGGAGGGACTTGCGTTGAACCTGAAAAGACTCTCTGGAAACGTTCCGAACCTCCTCCTTTACGTCTGTCTATTCTGTTGCGGTTGTTCCACCGAATGGATTCGAGAACTTCCCAAAGACCCCGACCAAACCGTAAATTCGATTCGAGTTCCGAGCGGAATGTATGTTCGAAACCGGCCCGAACGGTCGCATCGAAACACCCTCTTCTACAAAAATACGGTTCAGGAAAGAATTTTCCTAAATGGGGAAGACGGAACGTTCGAAAAGTCCATGAGAAGAGAAGTCAAGGACGTGAACGAATATACGACGCATATCGTCAGCGGTAAGGGAAAGTATTCGATTTCGGGTAACTGGGTTTTATTGGAAACACTAGAAAAAGGCGAAACCCAGTTTCAAGGAAACGCGGAAGCGTTTCAACTCGAGTATCTTCCGTATCGTCACAAATTGTTGTATCACTACGATTCTTCCTCGAAAACTCTCGTCCCATTATTGTATGAATCGGGTTATCGGGAAAAGACATACGGACTTTTGGACGGGATCAGCAAACCGTATTTAGAGGATAAATACTTTCAGATCGCGAGACGGAATTTTCTCAAAAAGGAATTTCAGTTTCACGCATATTTTTATAAACCATGAATTTATCGGATTATATCAAAAGTTACTTTCAAAGAGTCGGGTGGCTTTTACCCAGTATCAACCTGATTTGTATCTCCATCGCGGTTCTATTTCTTCAGACTTCCTCCTTTTCGACAAAAGAAAAAATCGTTCTTTATTTTACGGTCACCGGCTTTCTCTATTTAGTAAATTATGTTTCTTTTATATTGTTTCTGACTAAGAAAATTCTTCCCGGAGAGGAAATCCGCGGCAAGATGATGAAACGTTATCGCAAAGGCGACGATAGAATGCAGAGTTATCTGTTTCCATTATCGCTCGACGACGAGAATTACGAAATTTTCGGAAGAACCCTCACCTACAATCCGATCGGAGGAGACTTTTACAACTTTCTCACCGACGCGGATGGAAACTATTGGATCGGAATCGGAGATTCGGTCGGACACGGTTATCTCGCCGGAATTTTCAGTATGATGATCTTTCAAAAAATGGCTCTTTTGGTTCGAAAGGAAGCGGGCCCATACGAGATCATAGAAAGAATCAACGAAGAACTTCTCAAAAGAACCGAACAAAATCCGACGATCAATCCGAGTTTATATGCGACCTTTCTTCTCATCAAAGCGGACAAAGATGGAAACGTGGAACATTCCGGTTTACATCCGAGTTTTGTTGTGTATCAAAAGAACGAAGGGAAAAACAGAATCGTCGAAACCGACGGAAAATTCATATCGACCACGATGAACGCGAGTTTGAAAAACATCCAAGGCAGAAACTCATTTCGTTTGGAATCGGGGGACATCGTATTTTGCTTTACAGACGGCCTCTACGAACAGAAAAATAACGGAAACCTGTATTTCGGAGAAAGTCTGTTCCGATTTTTAGAGGAAGTTCCCAAGAACGATCTGCGGAAAATCGCGGACAGTCTTTTTGAGGAAATCCTAAGACATACGGGCGGAAGAATCCAAGACGACATGACCATTCTCATGATTCGCAAAAAATGATATGTTAGAACTGACGCCACTCGAAATTAAAATCCTGAATCTGATTCCCTTGGACGAAAGAGACGCCCGCAAGTTGGGAAGAATTCTTCACGACGCAACCTTAGTAACCGGACTGACCGAGGACGAAATCATAGAGTTTATTCCGTTCGGATTGGAAGATGAAATTCAAATTCTAAAAGTTGAATATAATTTCAACGATTTCAAAAAGGCCCTCATTTCCAAACTTACCAAAAGAAACCACAGTTCCCCCGCACTTTCCGCTCCGATTCCGGAAACCATACGTCCTTCCTTTTAAAGAGGATCGATGCCGTTAGAAGAAGGTCGGAATTACTTTTTCGTTCTGGCAAATCCGGACGCGGTCGTCCGTTTTAAATCCAAATCCGAACCTTTTTACGACTTCAGTCCCAAGGACATAGAAGAGCTTCCGTTCTTATTCGCGTCACACGCTCTTGTTCCCCGTTTTTTATATTCAGTGGATTGGAACCGAGTTTCCTTTTCCTCCAAATCCATAGATTCCCGTTCTTATTTGAGTTACGAACAGGGAAAAATTCACTCCAGAAGCGAACGATTCCCGGACGAATCCTTTGAGATTGCGGATAACGTGGAATTTCCAATTCGACAAAATCCGTATCTTCCGGTCGGACATTCTCCGTTTCGGATCTCCAGGGGAGAATCGGACCTAACGTTTATCGGAACGATTCAAACCGGAAGTTTCACACTATTCAGACAAAGAAGAAACAAGATGATTTCTACGCGTTATCTTTCTTTGAAAGATATCGTAAACCCCGAGCTTTCCGAAGCCCAAGTGGATCAAAAGATAGAGTCCCTTTACTTCGATGCGAAACAAAAATCATATCTATTCCGACTTGTGAAGATTCTTTTTGCGGGAACTCCTTCGGAAGAACAGACGATCGTTTCCAATCTTTTTTCTCACGAGCCTGAGTTTGCGGTTTTTCTCAGGGATCAAATCTTTCGAATCGAAATCCTTCCGTTAATCCACGGACCGTTTTTGAATCGAATTCTAACTTCTATGGACGAACGAATCATACGTTATTCTTATCCTAAGTTATCCCCGCCCGTAAAGGCGATGATCGAAAAAAACATCTCGAAGAATAAGTTAAAGTCGATCTTAAGTTCTCCGGTGAAAAAACCCGAAGCGGGAGAATCCTTGGAGGAAACGATCGAAAAGGAAATCTTCAAAAACTTTTCCAGAAAGATCTATTATGAAAATGGAATATTTCCTATTTATCGGGAAAACTTGGAGGATTCCAAAACGGATCCAAGCCAAAACATCGAAACCAACTTTCGAAGCGTTCCAATCACCTCCAAATTCAATCTTCAGATTGCTGGAAGAAACGCGATCGAACTTTATGCCGTAACCGAAAAGACGATTCTTTTTAAGATCTTAGAATGGATCGAAATCGTTAGAATGGATACGCTGATTACAAAAAGGGAAAGGGACGAACAATTCTTTTTGAAAATTCCGCCGGGAAGAATTCTCGAAATCCCGTTCTTTCCGGAATTCCGAATCCTATGCGGAGCCGGAATCACTTCGGAAAGAAAGACATTCGAATTTTGTTTATTAGGTTTTGATTATTGATTGGTTCGAATTCTTTTTACCGAATCCTTCCAGATCTGAATTTCTTTTTCCCTTTGAGCGGTTTTCATCTGAGGCGAAAATTCCTTGCTCGCCTTTAACTTTTTCTTTAAGTCCGCTACGGATGGAAAAAATCCACGTTCGAGTCCGGCCAAAAACGCCGCACCGAGTACGGTTGTGTCCACGTTCGAAGGGCGAATCACACGTTTTCCTAATATATCGGATTGATACTGCATCAACCAGGAATTCCCGGTCGCTCCACCGTCCACTTTCAGAACTTTCAACTTCGAACCGGTATCATTCTCCATCGCTTCCACGAGTTCGTAGGATTGAAGCGCGATGGACTTGAGCGCCGCCCTTGTGATTTGTTCCGCGGTCGTATCTCTGGTCAAACCGAGAATGGCCCCTCTCGCATTCATATCCCAATACGGTGCGCCTAGCCCCGCAAATGCGGGAACAAAAACGACCTCGTCTTCCTTTTTAACCGAAGAAGCGAGTTTTTCGGACACCTTGGATTCTTTGAAAAATTTCAGGTTGTCTCTTAAAAACTGAACGACCGCTCCTCCGATAAAAACCGATCCTTCCAGACAATATACCGTCTTTCCTTCCGGTCCACATCCGAGAGTGGTCAACAAATTGTTTTTTGAGATTTGAAAGTTATTTCCCGTATTGAACAGAAGAAAACATCCGGTCCCGTATGTATTCTTCGCTTCTCCCGGTTCCGTACAAAGTTGACCGAACAAGGCTCCTTGTTGATCTCCTACGAGGGAAGAAATCGGAATCCCGTCCGGAATCCCTTTTACTTTTTCGGTTCTTCCGAACAAGGAACTTGAGTTATGCGCCTCGGGAAGAATCGCGTCCGGGATTCCCAGAACCTGTGTGAGTTCCTTATCCCATTCTTTCTTTTCGATATTGTAGATCAAAGTTCTACTTGCGTTCGTATGATCGGTCTTATGCGATTTTCCGTTTGTCAATCGATAGAGAAGAAAGGTATCGATGGTTCCGAATAGAACCTTTCCTTTTTCGGCCCGTGCCTTTACGCCCTTTACGTTTTCAAGAATCCATTGAATTTTGGTTCCGCTAAAATATGCGTCGAGAACCAATCCGGTTTTTTTACGGAAGAGAGGTTCCATTCCTTTGGATTTGAGATCCATACAAGTATCTGAAGTTCTTCTACACTGCCATACGATTGCGTTGTAAACCGGTTTACCCGTATCCTTGTCGAACAATACCGTGGTTTCTCTTTGATTCGTAATTCCGATCGCGACCGCTTTTGCGGGACTCAACTTTCCGTTTTTGATCGCCTTTGCGATGAGCTTTTCGGTTTTCACCCAGATTTCTTCGGCGTCGTGTTCCACCCAACCCGGTTTCGGATAGTGTTGTTTAAACTCGGAATATGCGCTTGAAATCACGTTTCCGGATTTGTTAAAACAAAAGATTCGAATCCCGGTGGTTCCCGCGTCGATCCCGATGATATACTCACTCATGAAAGATTCTCCCCAAGGTTGAATGAAAGATTGAATTCGGTTTTTATATTAGAAAAACTGTAAGTTATACTTCCAGTTCCAGACCTTCGTAAGCCATGACGATCTGTAACTGGTTGTCCGGATCGAACATCTCTTTGTATTTCAAAGCGCGTAAGAAAACTGCGTCCAGTTTTTCGTCGTCATACGACGGATCGTGATGGAACATCACGAGTTTTTTAACGTTCGCACGGAGCGCGATATCCGTCGCCATAGAAGCGGAACTGTGACCCCAGTCGATCTTTTGAAGGGATTCTTCGAACGTATATTGAGTGTCGAATACGAGAACGTCCGCGCCTCGAAAGTAATTTAAGTAATCCTGAATATTCTCCATTTCATCCAAGTTGAACTCCGCGTCCGAAGCGAAGATCAAGGACTTACCGTCCTCTTCGAAACGATAGGAGAAACTTCCGCCGGGATGGCGAACCGATTTGGAGATCGCCGAAATGGATTCGGTTACGGGAAACGCTTTTCCTTCCGGAATGAACTTGAAGTTTTTCGTGGCTCGAAAGCTGTCATACGGAACCGGAAAATGTGTAAAGCTGTGTTGATACTTAAGTCGTTCCTCGAGATTGTCCACCGAACTCAAAAACTCGAACGTGTTTCCCGGAGAATACAACGGAACGAAAAAAGGAATCCCTTGGATATGATCCCAATGTGTGTGGGTAAAAATCCATTTCGCCTTTCCCTTACCTTCTATAAAACCCTCGTGCAAAATGGAATTCCCGAGTTCTCTCAAACCCGTTCCTCCGTCTACGATGACTAGGTTGTCTTTTTTATCTCGGATTTCGATGCAGGTCGTATTTCCGCCGTAGGTGCTCCAACTGGATAAGGACAAAGAGTCTAAAAAGGTATCGATTGCGTCCGGGCTTTGTATGTCTGCGGGAGTCGCTAAGCTGAGAATTTTCTGTACTTTATTGCGGATCAATTCTCCTCGAACCGAGGAAGAAATAGAACCGCGTACACCCCAAAATTTTATGCGCATAATTTAAAAAAACAGATCCTAAAAGAAGAGGATTTTTCAGGAAAATGTTGTCTAAAATTATCTATTCCATCAGGATTTCCAGCTAATTCTTTTTTATTTATGAAAAATTTCTTATGACTCAGATGGTTGGAAAAAAATTTTGTTTACCGAGTACGCGGATCGAATAGGATTCATAACAGGTTCCGAGCAAAGCAAACGTGGAAAACTTCAACACAGAGATCCTCACAGAGGGCACAACTTGCACCATACGGATTCAAGGGAGCATCAGCCTTAAAAACGCGTTCGCTCTCAAAGAACTCATTATCAAAAAACACGGAGAAGGTTTTACCGATATCGTCCTCGATTTTTCGGGAGACGCTTATCTGGATTCTTCCGGGATTGGGGCCATCTTCAACTCCCAAAAATACGTAACGGAGCGCAACGGTTCCCTTAAACTCAAAAACATCAGCAGAGACGTGATGACGATTTTGAAAATCGCCAACCTCGACAAACATCTGGATATCATCCGTTAGGTTCTTTTTTCTGGAAATCTTTCGGATCTACACGAATAGCCCTCTTCGCAACTTCACTTACATTCTAAGAAACTCGACAACCTTAGAAACTCTTTCCATCGATCCTTATGATTCGAAACAGATCGAAACGTTTTTAGACGAAAGAGGCTGGAAACTCGACTTCATATTGAATACACACGAACATCCGGATCACACTTCGGGAAACGCAGGTTTGGTCAAACGATACGACTGCCCGGTTTACAGCCACCCGGCCGGAATCGGGAGAATCCCGCATGCGATTCATCCCCTGAAAAAGGGAGATCGAATTCTTTCCTCTTCTCAAGAATACCTCGAGATCTTAGACACTCCCGGTCATACGTTTTGTCATGTTTGTATTCTTCTGATGGAGAATCAAAAACCGACCGCTCTTTTTACGGGAGACACACTCTTCAACGCGGGAGTTGGAAACTGTCATCGAGGAGGAGAACCGCATGTTCTCGCAAAAACCGTCCTGGAACAATTCTATCCTTTGGCCGGGGACATTCTTTTGTATCCCGGTCACGACTATCTCGAAACGAATTTAAAGTTTACTCTTTCCTTGGATCCTTCGAACGTCGACGCGATGAAAACTTTGGAAGAATGTTCTCATCTTCCAAAGGACGTCGAATTCCTTACGACCGATCTCGCGAAGGAAAAAAAGATCAACACGTTTCTTCAATGTGATAAACCGACTTTGACTCTGCGAGAAAACGTTTCGAAAAAAATTTCACCGAAAACCTTGGGACCTTCTCCCGAAGATTTATTCGTTTCACTCCGTTCCTTACGCGATCAGTGGTGAATTTGTTCTAGAAATCGTTTGCCCTTCTAAGCCCCGATCCAGAATCTGTAACCAAGGCGGTTCTTTTTTGTGAAAGAATATGATATCATCGTGATCGGCACCGGCGGAGGAACCAAACTTGTTACTCCTCCTTCCAAAATCGGTTATAAGGTCGCCGTAATCGAAAAGGAAAGTCCCGGTGGAACCTGCCTCAACCGCGGTTGTATTCCTTCCAAGATGTTGATCTATCCCGCGGAAATTCTTTCCCTCGCCAAACACTCAAAAAAATTCCAAATCAACTTTCCCGGAAAACCCGAGGTCGATTTCAAAACCTTGGTGAAACGAGTTTCCAAGACCGTGGACGAGGAATCCGCCTCGATTCTTCCCGCGTACGATAAGAATCCCAATATAACCTACATTCAAGGAACTGCAAGTTTTGTTTCCGACAAAGTGATAGAGGTAAACGGGGAGCGTTTGACCGCGGAAAGAATTTTTATCGCGTCGGGGGCCAGACCGATCATTCCCGATATTCCCGGACTTGCGGGAACTCCTTATATGACGAGCCGAGAAGCTCTGCGAAGAACCGATCTACCGAAGTCCATGATCGTAATCGGAGGCGGTTTTATCGCATTGGAACTCGGGTTCGCCTATTCCGCTTTCGGAAGCGACGTCACCTTTGTAGTCCGTGATCGAATGCTCAAAAACGAGGACCAAGACGTTGTCGACGAATTCGAACGAGTTTTCACGAAAGAACACAAAGTATATCTGCACAGCAATGTTCAAAAAGTGGAATATAAGGAGAATCTGTTTTACCTGGACGTTCTCAGCGAGGGGAAAACGATTCAACTCAAAGCCGAGGCTCTTTTGGTCGCAACGGGTGTAAAGCCGAACACCGATCTTTTGAATCTTTCGAATACAAAAATCAAAACCGACGCGAAAGGATATATTTCAGTCGACGAATATCTGGAGACAACCACTCCCGGAGTTTACGCATTGGGCGACATCACCGGAAAATACTTCTACAGACATTCGGTGAACTTCGAGGGAGAATTTTTATTCCGCACTCTGTATCAGGAAAAGAAAAAATCTCCGATCGACTATCCGCCCGTTCCGCACGCTGTGTTCACGCATCCTCAAGTAGCCAAGGTGGGAAAAACGGAAGACCAACTCAAAAAAGAAGGTGCGGATTATATCGCGGCCAAAAATCCGTACAGCTCCAGCGCGACCGGAATGGCGCGTCTATCCGATTCCGGTTTTGTGAAAATTCTCGTGGATAAAAAAACCAGGAAGGTTCTCGGAGCACACGCGATCGGAGACGAGGCGTCGAATGTGATTCATCTTTTTATTCTTCTTATGACGATGCACGGGACCTTGGACGATCTTTTGAAAATGATCTACATACACCCCGCGTTACCCGAAATTGCGCGCAACGCGGCCAGAAAAGCGAACGAACTTTTACAAACAAAAGAATGATGGGAATATTCAAAATTTATGAAATTTGCTCTGCAAATTGAGAATTTAGTAAAAACGTATTCGGGTGGAATCACCGCCCTCAAGGGAATTACGCTGAACGTAGAGAACGGGGATTTTTTCGCCCTTCTCGGTCCGAACGGAGCCGGAAAATCGACTACGATCGGAATTCTAAGTTCGCTCGTAAACAAGACCTCGGGAAACGTCCGTATCCTCGACGCGGACTTGGACAAGGACCTTGCTAAGGCGAAATCGTATATCGGTGTGGTTCCTCAGGAATTTAACTTCAACATATTCGAACGAGTGGATCAGATCGTAATCAACCAAGGCGGTTACTACGGAATGGATCGAAAGGTCGCCGCCGAAAACGCGAACGGTTATCTGCAACAACTCGGTCTTTATGAAAAAAGAAAAGAATCCGCGGGAAGACTTTCCGGCGGAATGAAACGAAGATTGATGATCGCAAGGGCTCTCATTCACAATCCGAAAATTCTCATCTTGGACGAACCGACCGCCGGCGTGGATATAGAACTCAGAAGATCTCTTTGGGAATTTCTTCAGAAGTTGAACGCATCGGGGATCACGGTCATTCTCACCACTCACTATTTGGAAGAAGCCGAAAGTCTTTGTAGAAATATAGCGATCATCGATCAGGGAAAGATCGTAGAGAACACTTCCATGAAAGAACTTCTTCAAAAGCTGGATCACGAAACTTTCATTTTGGATTTTACGGGTCATCTCAATTCTCATAAACCCGTTCCGGGCGTCGAACTCAAACAGATAGACGCCGGCACTCTGGAAGCGTCCATCTACGGAGAGGCCTCGTTGAACGACCTATTCAAAATACTGGAACAGAACGGAATCAAGATCAGCAGTATGAGAAACAAGTCCAACCGTTTGGAAGAACTCTTCCTCAAATTGGTGGAGAAAAAACTATGAACCTCCTCGAAAAATACAACGCATTCAAGACGATCGTAATCAAGGAAACGGTTCGTATCCTGAGAATTTGGATTCAGACGGTCATTCCTCCCGGAATCACGATCACACTCTACTTCATCATCTTCGGAAAGTTAGTCGGCTCCCAGATCGGAAACATCGGAGACCATACCTACATACAGTTTATCGTTCCGGGGCTCGTGATGATGTCCGTAATCATCAACTCGTATAACAACGTGGTTTCTTCTTTTTTCGGAGCGAAGTTTCAGAAAAACATCGAGGAACTTTTGGTTTCGCCCACTCCGGCTTCCTTGATCGTTCTGGGTTATACGATCGGAGGAGTTATCCGAGGAATCCTCGTTGGAATTTTAGTGATCGCGATCTCCCTCTTCTTTACGGAACTTCAAGTGCATAACTTTCCGATGTTGATCGCTACGGTGTTTTTGAGTTCTTTGTTGTTTTCACTCGGAGGATTTTTAAACGCGCTGTATGCAAAGAAGTTCGACGACGTTACGATCATTCCGACGTTCATCCTAACTCCTCTTACATACTTAGGCGGAGTGTTTTATTCGATTCAGATGCTTCCGCCGTTTTGGCAAAACGTATCGAGACTCAATCCGATTCTTTATATGGTAAACGCGTTTCGTTACGGATTTTTAGGAGTGAGCGACATTCATCCCGGATTCGCCCTTTCTATGATTGCGATCGCAACCTTAATTTTATATCTGATCTCCGTATATCTTTTGAAAAAGGGAATCGGAATCCGAAACTGATTTCGATCCGACGTTTAGGAATCTTACGTTTATGAGCACCCAAGAAGAGATTCGAAACGCACTCCATTCTTCCCTGAATCCGTCCCGATTGGAAGTGGAGGATTTCAGCGCGGAACACGCGGGTCACACCGGAAATCCGGAAAATAAACCCGAAGGAACTCACGTAAGAATCGTCTTAGTTTCGCCTCTGTTTCAAAACAAAGCGGTCGTGGAACAGCATAGAATGGTGTATTCCGTTCTCAAACCTTGGATCGACAAAGGCCTGCACGCGATTACTTTAGAAACGAAGGAGCGGGACTAAATTTGGGATTGTAACAAAAACGGGATTCGAAATTGTAAAACTAAGGTCTTTCTAAAACGAAAAACCGATTCAGATTTAAGTCTAAAGAAAGAACGATGACAATCGACGAAATAAAAAATAAGATAGAATCCGGTCTCCCCGATTCGAAGGTAACGATCCTAGATCCGTATCGGGACGGAGTACATATCAAGGCAGTCGTGATTTACAAAGGATTCGAAGGTAAATCCGTTTTGGAACAACATAGAATGGTCTATGAAACTCTAAAAGAAGAACTAAAACAAGAAGTGCACGCGCTTGCACTGGAAACGAGGATACAAGAATGAACGAAGAAGTAAAACAAAAGATAGACGGTCTGATAGGAGCCAACAAGGTTTTCCTTTTTATGAAAGGAACCCCCGATGCGCCTATGTGCGGATTCTCAGCCGGTGTGTCTAACGTCTTAAAAAGTTTAGGAATTTCCTTCGGCTCTTTTAACGTCCTTTCCGACGAAACGATGCGCCAAGGAATCAAAGACTACGCAAACTGGCCGACCATCCCCCAACTTTATGTGAACGGAGAATTCGTAGGCGGTCACGATATCGTAGTCGAAATGGCGAAGTCCGGCGATCTTCAAAAGAAAGTGGGCATCGTCAGCGCATGATGAAGTTGTATCACTTCCAATCCTGTCCTTACTGCGCTTATGTGCGGGACGAGTTTCATAAAATGGGACTCGTTCCGGGAAGGGATTACGAACTCGTGGAAGCGAGTCGTGGAACAGCAGGAAGAGAAGAAGTGATTCGTCTCGGTGGCTTAAGCCAGGTTCCTTTTTTAGTGGATGGAAATACGCAGATGTACGAATCCAGAGACATCGTAAAATACGTTCAGTTAAAGAAGGCTTCTTAAAAACCGAGCAGATCCAAGATCTTATTTCCTACATCCCTGTTTTTGCCTTCGTAAGGATAATTGTGAATGTATAAAACGGGGTTGAAGTTCAACTCGAGAATTCTGTAATCCCCTTTCTTTTCCAAATCCTTTAAGATAATATCCACACCGCAGATCTTAGCTCCCACGGACTCGGCGGCTTTGACCGCAAGTTCCTTGTAGTAAGGATGAGCGAGATCGGTGACGTCCATAGAATCGCCGCCCGTACTGATGTTCGAATTCTTTCTTAAAAAAACTTTTTGATCCTTGGAAGGAATCGAATCTTTCGTAAACCCGGATTGATGAAGAACGTCCAGTTCCGTATCGGCCAACTGAATTTTTTCCAAAGGAGTTACGTGACCGACTCCCCTTCTTTTGTCCTCGTTTTTAATCGAGACGAGTTCTTCGATCGTATGAACCCCGTCTCCCGTAACGTTAGCCGGAATCCGATTGCAAACCGCTACCGTTTCGTTTCCGATGACTAAGAATCTGTATTCGTTTCCTTCCGCAAATTCTTCCACGATGATCGATTCGGAATGATTGAACGCGATTTTAATCGCTTTTTTTCCGTCCTCTTCGGAAGCGCGCGGTGCGAGGATCGTAATTCCGATTCCGAAGTTCGTCGTAACGGGTTTTACGACCATTCTCCGATCGGAATTCTTCTGCCAAAAAGATAATGCAGAATCCGCATCTGCGAAACTATCGCCGGGAGGAACGTCCAAACCGGATTCGTACATTACGATTTTTGAAATCGTTTTGTTCTCCATTACGAGAAAGGACATATAAGAATCGAGTGCGGTTTTCGAGGCTTCTTTTACGTATTGAACGTTTCCATTCGAATTCTTAAGTCTTAAGAAATGATTCTTACGATCCAGAACTTCGACTTCAAGACCTCGATTGAGTGCGTCTCGAATGACGATCTGCGTGGAAATTTCAAGATCTTCGAAATCTTCCAAGATGAATTTTTCGGGGGATAAAAACTCTCCCGATTTCAATTTCAGTGATTGCATAGTTTCACTGTGGGGAAACAGGTTTTTGTTTCCTTCTTCTCGAGTTCCTCTTTTTCTTGAAAGGAACGAAGAGATTCTTTTTCGATCTTCATCAGGGTTCCGGGAGAATATTCCAAATAGGAAAGTGTTCTTCGATTCTCGCGGGCCAGCTCCATTCCTCTATCACGAAATTCTATATTACGTTTTAATATTTCACAGAGAAGTTTACCAGATGGTGTTTTGTCCGGATTCTTCCATTTTTTGATCTGAAAATCGATCGCCTCTTGATACGTACGTCTACCGGAATGAAGATCCAGAATCTTCGCGTAATGTCGGAGCGATTCCGAATATTCCGCTCCCGCGTTTTGAAAATTCTTTTTGCTTCCGTTTACGTCTAATTTCAATTCCGGGTTTCTTCCTTCCCAGATCACGGAGTTCAGATTTCCCTTGAGAATCGCGTTCTCTTCCGCGGAAATGGAAGGAGAAGGACTGAGCAAAGAATCCAAAAGAATCAACTGAGTAAACGCAAGATTCATCCTACAAACTCCCACCGGAGAATAAGGATCGATGTCCAAAGAACGGATTTCGATGTATTCGATTCCTCTTTTTAGAAGAGCGTCTAACGGACGTTCGTCGCCCTTCGGAACCTGTTTCGGACGGACCGGAGAATAGAACTCGTTTTCGATCTGGAGATAATTCGGATTGAGTTGTGCTTCTTTTTCCTTTGAAAATGAAACGTAACCCGGATACGGGGTCGAAACGGCGTAACGCATACGATCCGCGTATTCTTCCAGAGAATTATAATGAATTCCTAATGTATCCTGAACCTGACTCGTATAACCTATCTCGCTCATTCTTAGAGAAGTCGCGTAAGGAGAATACATCGTAAAATTCTTATGTTTTATGAATTCAAGATTTCCCGGATTCGGCAAAAATGTGGAATCAAAAACGGTGGACGAACCGGTCAGATACGTAAGGTAGTGAACCCTTCTCATAAAATTCCGAATCACGTGCAGATATAAGGAAGAAACCTCGTCTTTGGTGATGTTTGAAATTTCTTTTCCCAGATACTGTCTTAAAAAAACGTTCGAAAATGAGAAATTATAATGAACTCCCGAAATCGTCTGCATTCTTCTTCCGTAACGAAGACCGAGTCCGTTTCGATAGATCGTTTTCCACTTACCGGAATGCGAGGTTCCGTATTGACCGAGAGGAATTTCGTTTTCATCCTCGGGAAGAATCGGCGGCATACTAAAAGGCCAAATGAGTTCGTTGTCCAGTTTGCGGATCGTATATATATGCAAATCTTGTAATTCACGAATGTTCGCTTCGATCTTAGGGCGAGGATGAGTCGCGTATTCCAATTGAGGTTCCGCAAAATCGGTTTTGATATAATGATTGGTAAGACTGGATCCCAGATGTTCCGGATGCGGCGTGTGTGCGAGCGTTCCGTTCGGAGTGACCCGCATACTTTCTTTTTCAAGCCCGTGTTTGGCTTTTACCGCGTGTCTAAGAAGAAGTTCGAGAGAGACTTCCTCGATCTTCGCTTGAGTGTTTTCTTTTGTTTTCAAAGTCCGCCTGTGGCCCCTTCTCCACGTGGATCGGAAGCCCCGTAGAGCATTCCATTCTCTCTTTTGACGGAGAATAGTTTCGCAAAGTTCGGAGCGATTCGAATATCGTGCTTCCGGGAAGAAAGACCGTCAAAGACGTTTCTTTCGTTTACCGATTTTTCGATAAAGACCGCGTCCGGAAAAAATTGATGATGAACCCTTCCCCTTGCTACGGATTCGTATAAGGTAAGATTCAGATCCAGATTGTAGATCAAGGATTGTAAGACCGCGTTGACGATATAAGAACCTCCCGGCGCTCCCGTTGCCAGAAAGGGTTCTTTTCCTTTAAAGACGATCGTCGGAGACATACTGCTCAAAGGAGTTTTTTTAGGAAGAATGGAATTCGCTTCCGCGCCGATCAAACCGTATACGTTCGGTTCTCCGGGGGCGCGGCTGAAATCGTCCATCGTATCGTTGAGAACGATTCCCGTTCCGGGAGCCATTACGGATGCGCCGAAACGAAAGTTGATCGATTGAGTCGTCGAAACGGAATTTCCATCCTTATCCATCACGGAAATATGTGTGGTCTGAGGAGATTCCAAACCGAAGTTCAAGGTTTTCAAAAAAGAAGAACTGCTCGAAGCGAACTTTGGATCAAAATCGGAAACTTTTTCTTCCGCGTATTTTTTGGAAAGAAGTCGATCGATGGGAATCTTTGTAAATGTAGGGTCTCCTCCGAGAATCGCACGATCCGCATAACCTCTACGCATCACTTCCGTTAGAAAATGATAATATAAGACCGGATCTTTTTCGTAGGTTTCCTTCAAAGGTTTTGTTTCCACCATGGACAACATAGTCAGAAGATGAACCCCCGAAGAAGGAGGAGGCATCGTGTAAATCGTATAACCGCGATAAGACGTTTTTAAGGTTTTCTTTTCGATCACCTTAAATCCGCTCAGATCCTGCGCGGTTACGAGGCCGCCGTTCGTTTTCATAGCGGTTGTAATCGCGTTTGCGATCTTTCCGTGATAAAATTCTTTCTCTCCGGTTTCGGCGATCAATTTTAAAGAACCCGCCAAATCCTTTTGAACCAAAAGACTTTTGATTTCAGGAATCTTTCCTCCCGAAAGAAAGATCGATTTCATCTCATCGTCCATGTCCTTGGAAGATTTTTGAATCGCAGATTGAAGATCTGGGTAAACCGGAAACCCATTCTCGGCCAAACGGATCGCGGGAGCGATCACGGTTTTTAAAGGAAGTTTTCCGTATCGTTTTTGAATTTGTACAAGACCGGCAACGTTACCCGGAACACCCACCGCTCTAAACCCGAGAAGAGAATCCTCTTTCGGTTTTCGTTTGTACATATTTCTCGAAGCCGCGTTAGGCGCCCTTTCCCTAAAATCGAACGCGATCGGTTCCGAAAAATCCTTTAGATAAAGAACGAGAAATCCGCCGCCTCCGAGCCCGGTAGAATGCGGTCTTGTCACGGAAATCGCAAAGGAGGCCGCGACAACTACGTCCACGACATTCCCGCCCAACTTACCGACTTCGATTCCGGCTTGAGTCGCTTCCTGAGAATCGGTGGCGATCATTAGATTCTTACTTTCGCTGAAGTAATCGGTGTGTTTTCTGAGGTGAGAAGGAGTTACGAGTAAATCCGTGGAAATACTTTTTCCTTCCACGGTAAGAGGAGCTTCTCTGCAAGAGAAGAGTAAAAGTATCAGAACGATACGAAGTGTGATTTGTTTCATCGGATCCCGGTCGAATCGTTTCAGGATTTTTTTCCGGTGGAGAATTCCATTTCAATTTCTTCCTTACCGGCAATCAGTTTCGCCTTACCGCCCGACTTCAAGGCTCCGAAAAGAATTTCTTCGGAGATTCTTTTCGAGATATTTGCGTCGATCCATCTTTGAACGGGTCTTGCGCCGAACTCGGGAGTGTAGGCCTTATCCGCGATGTAAACCAGAACATCTTCCTGAAACTCTAGTTCAATTTGTTTAGAATTCAATCGTTCCTGCAAGAGGGCAAGCTGTTTTGCAACTACTTTAGTTACATTTTCCTGGCTCAAAGAAGCGAACTCGATGACGGCGGTTAATCGATTTCGAAACTCGGGAGAAAATTGTTTTTCAATCGCCTTGAGACTTCGATCTTCCAAGACGTCGTTTGCAAAACCGACTGGATTTGTGGAACGTTCTCGAGCGCCCGTGTTCGTAGTCATCACGAGAATCACCTGACGGAAATCCGATTTTCTTCCGTTATTGTCCGTTAAGGTCGCGTGATCCATGATCTGCAAAAGAATATTATAAATATCCTCGTGCGCTTTTTCGATCTCATCCAAAAGAAGGACACAATGCGGATTTCTATAGATCGCATCGGTGAGTTGTCCGCCTTGTTCGAAGCCCACATAACCCGGAGGTGATCCGATCAAACGAGAAACGGTATGTTTTTCCATATACTCGCTCATATCAAAACGAACGAGTTCCACACCCAGAATCTCCGCGAGTTTTCGAGTGAGTTCCGTTTTACCGACGCCGGTCGGACCTGCAAAAAGAAAAGAACCGACGGGTTTACCGGGCTCGGAAAGTCCGCTTCTGGAAAGTCGAATCGACTGAACGAGCTGATCGATCGCGGTTTCTTGTCCGTAAATCTTAGCCTTTAGATCTTGATCGAGATTTTTGAGTTTTTCACGATCGTCCGCTTTCACGGTAACCGACGGAACCTTTGCGATCTTGGAAACCAAGTCCTCGATCTCGCGAACCGTAACCGTTTTTTTACCGCCTTCTCTGAGACGAACGCGCGCACCCGCCTCGTCCAAAAGATCGATCGCCTTGTCGGGAAGTTTTCTATCGAGAATGTATCTCGCCGATAACTCCGCGGCTTGTTCCACCGCCGGAGCCGAATATTTTACTTTATGAAAGGATTCATATTTATCCAAAAGACCTTTTAGGATTTCGATCGTTTCCGAGATGGACGGTTCGCCGACTTCCACCTTTTGGAATCTTCTGGAAAGTGCATGATCTTTTTCGAATATAGTTTTGAATTCTTTGTAAGTGGTCGTTCCGATACAACGCAATTCTCCGCTGGAAAGCGCGGGTTTTAAAAGATTGGAAGCGTCCAAAGAACCGCCCGAAACTGCACCCGCGCCGATGATCGTATGAATCTCGTCTATGAACAAAACGTGATCGTCTTCGGCGGTGATCTGAGTGACCACGTTCTTCAGTCTTTCTTCGAATTCTCCTCTGAACTTGGTTCCAGCGAGCAAAAGTCCCATATCCAGAGAATATACTTTCAAATTTCGTAATGGTTCCGGAACCTTTCCGTCCACAACTCTTTGTGCAAGACCTTCCACGATGGAGGTTTTACCGACTCCAGCTTCGCCCACAAAGATCGGATTGTTCTTTCTTCTTCTGCAAAGAATATGAATCGTCCGATCGAGTTCGTCTTCTCGACCGACCATTGGATCGAGTTTTCCTTCTTTTGCCCTTGCGGTAAGATCCACACAAAATGCCTTGAGCGGATCGGAAACTTTTTCGCCGTCTTCTCCGATGATTTCCTTATCTCTGTTTTTTGAATCCTTACGAATTCCATGAGAGATATAACGAACGATGTCCAGTCTGGAAATGTCTTGAGAACCTAAAAAGTAAACCGCGTTGGATTGATCTTCTCGGAAAAGAGCCGCAAGAACGTCTCCCCCGTCCATCTTTTTGTTTCTTGTAGATTGAACGTGAAACTCGGCGAGTTGAAGAACGTGTTGAACTCCGATCGTATAAATCGGATCCACATCGCCGGAAGATTCCGGAAAGGATTCGAGTTCGCTTTCCAGATAATTCGTTAAGTCCTTGCGCAAACGATCCAGGTCGGCGCCGCAAGCCCCTAAAACTTCCTTACCTACCGAATCATAGGTCAAGGCCAAAAGGATATGTTCCAATGTGATGAATTCGTTTCTTCTTTTTTTGGCTTCTTCCCAAGCCAATCTCAGTGTGCGTTCCATTTCTTCCGTAAGAATCATGATTCCTCCTCTCCTTCCTCCACTTCCATCGTACAGTGAAGCGGATATCCGTGTTGTTCCGCCAATTGTTGAACTTGTATGACCTTGGTCCTCGCAACGTCGTGCGAATAAACGCCGCATAACGCTTTCCCCGTTATGTGCGCTTTCAACATGATCTGTTGACTTTCAGCCCTGCTTCTGTGAAAGACCACTTGTAAAATCCAAACGACGAATTCCATCGGAGTAAAATCGTCGTTGAGAATGATGACTCTGTATTTGGAAGGACGTTTGAGTTTGACCTTCTCTTTGGTGAGGGTTTGCTCCTCCGTATCGAATCGAAAGATATCGCTCATGATTCGCAATTCTCCCGATCCTCGGACGAGGCTCCGAAAGTTTTAGAAATTCCGGAAGTTCCGTTTGAAAAAAAAGCGTTTGTTTGAACTTCCTTTAAGGGAGAATGTTCGTTAGTTTCGTGGATCATTTCCTGCATGTGCAGTCTTTCCTCTTTGAGGAAACGTTCAATCGCATTTCTCGCACCGGGATGAAAAATCATATGAGAACTGTATGTGGGAACGGCGGGAAAACCTCGCAGAAATTTATGTTCTCCCTGAGCTCCCGCCTCGAAGACGCGGATTTTTTTCCGAATCGCGTAATCGATCAACTGATAAAAACAACATTCAAAATGAAGGTGAGAATAGTATTCCACACAACCCCAATATCTTCCGTATAAAAAATCACCTTTCCGAAGATTGAATGTTCCCGCGATCGGATTTCCGTCCCGATACGCGATTACAAGAACGATCCGATCGGAGAACGTTTCGAAGATGGAATCGAAAAAGGTTTGGTTCAAATACGCAGAACCCCATTTCCGAGAATGTGTATCGGAATAAAAATTCCAGATCGCTTTTTGATCGGCGGATGAAATTTCATTCCCTTCCAAAACTCGAATGTCTAGTCCGTAACTTCGAACGATTTCCCGTTCTCTTTTGATCTGCATTCTTTTTTTGGATTTCATCGCTCCGAGATAATCGTCGAAGGTTGAATAGCCCGCGTTGATCCAGTGATATTGATGCGAAAGCCTTGTCGCAAATCCGTATTCGGAAAGAATTTCGGATTCTTCCTTTTCCAAAAATAAAAAATGAACTCCGGACAAACCTTCCCTCTCGCAAAAACGAAGCAATTCGGGAACAAGATAAGAACAAACTTCTTTTAACGTTAGACGTTCATCGTGTAGAATTCTTTTTCCCGTGGCGGGTGTAAATGGAACGGCGACCAAACCCTTAGGATAATAATTCAGACCGGACTTCGCGAAGAATTGAGCCCACTGAAAATCGAAGATGTATTCTCCGTAAGAATCGAATTTTAGAAACAATGGAATCGCCGCGCTGAAACGATCCTCTTTCCAAAGAACGCAGTATTTTTGAATCCAAGAAGTGGAAGAACCGATACAGCGAGAAATCTCCAATGATCGGAGAAAATCGTATTCTAAAAACGGACTTTGGCGATCGGATATGCGATTCCATTCTTCCTTGGAAATCGAGGAGACGGAATCTAAAAACTCAACTCGGATGCCGGTCGAAGAATGAGAAGACATGCTAATCCTTGGACGATTTTCGTCGCCGTTTTGTCAGAGATCCAGTGAAAAATGCTTTCGAATCTTTTGAACCGCTCGGTGCGTTATGACCTTTATGTTGGATTCGGAAAGACCGGTTCGTTCGGAAACTTCTCGGACGCTCATACCGTCCAGTTTGAGGTGGGTGAGAATCTGTTTTTGCCGTTCGTCCAGAACGTTCAACCATTCCCTTAGGATTTCCCTCGCCTTTTCGGGCTCGTCCTCTTCCAGAGGTTCCGGAGAAGCGAAGAAGTCCAGATTGTCCGTGGTATAAGTGCGGTCTCCGACTTTCTTCTTACGAAGATAATCGATCGTTTTGTATCGAGCGATCGCAAACACCCAGGGAGCCGGATGTCGGTCGGCACGGTAAGAATCTCTCGCTTTATGAAGTCCGATTAATATCTCTTGAACCAAGTCCTCTCGATCCTCCGCATTTGTGATTCTGGGAACGAGATAGGATCTGAGAATTCCGGTCACGAGACGGAGAAACTTTTCGTAAGATTGCGAATCCCCTTCCCGGGCCTTGCCGATTAGGAGCGAACATTCTTCCCAGATTTCTTTTTTAGCTGACATGTAACTAACTGCTAAGAACCTTCGAATAGATAAGAGACGGTCCTACGAACTTGGATGCGTCTGTAACAAGTTGAAATCGATCCGTTCCAGTTTGAATTGGGAAGAAATTATTGTCCAACCATTCTTGAAAATTGGAAAATTTCCGAAGATAGTGTGCAAAAGATGCCTCGTAAAGATGAAACAACCGAATCCTTGATTCAAAGAATGGCCGAAGAAACTCCGACTCGAAAGTATGATCGGAATTGGTTCGCGATTTTAGGTCCGGTCTTTGCGGTCATTCTTTCTTTGTATCTTCTTTCCTTGTTTCCGCTCACAAGCCGTTTGATTCATATTCCGACTTTGTTTCCCGATTTTCTTTGGATCACTCTGATCGCATCGTATTCGTTTTGGATTTTATCTCAGTTGCGTTTTCCGGAAGAATCGTTTACCAAGGCGGCTCGTTTCCCTCTTCTTCTGGCGTTTCTTTGGATTCTTTATTCCGTGGGAATGTTCGCTTGGGACCTGATCGCGGATCACGAAATCCATACCCATATCGGTAGATGTTGGCTGATTCTTTTTCTTACGAGTCTTCTTTTGGCCGGAAGCGGAATTTTAATCTTGAGAATGGGCAAACCGGGAAATCCGGTTTTAGCGGCCGCGGTACTTTCCGTATTCAGTCTGGCTCTTGCGAACTTCTGTTTGAAATTCGTTTGTAGCGATCAATCTTCGTTTCATATTCTTGTCTCTCACGTCTTTTCAAGTCTTGGATTTTTCGGCTTTGGCTTTTTTCTATTTAAGAATATTTTGAAATGGTGATGGATTTGTCGGGGTTCCGACAAGATCTGTAGCGGAATGGCGCCCCACCCCGCATAGCACCCCGTAGGAAAGCTACGCGCTGAGTTTTTTGGGTAGAGGGGTGAGGAGCGATCCGTAGAGAGCGACTCGCTGAGTTCAGGTGGGCATTTTGCGAGGATTTTGCTATATCAGAAAATTCTAATTTAGTAAAGTAAAATTCCGATTCACGGCGTTCGTCGGAACTCCGACAAAGTCAGCGAAATGTATGAGCATAACACTCCCTAAGGATCGCGTAGGATGATTTTAACTGCGTTGAAAGCCGCTCGTGAGACTCCGTTGCTCGCTAGCAATTTGGCTCTCTATGGGATTATCTTTGCTTCGCAAAGAACTTTCGATTTCGCTCCGCTATCTACAGCAATTTAGCTCCCTATGGGTCGCTAAATTCCCATGCCGTTCGAAAAACGTCCTCGTCTTCCGCAAAACGAATCAACTTCGATAAAAATGGATCTTCCGACAAAGTGGAACTATCCCCGACACAAAGTAAAAGATCTCTGGCTCTGGTCATTCCCACATTGATCCTTCTAGACTCTTTTAAAAATCCGGAACGACCTTCCGAATTGGAACGAACAAATCCGAGAAGAATACAACGATTCTCCCTTCCCTGAAATGAATCGATCGTCGAAACTCCGACCTTTGAAAAACCCGCTTCCTTTAACTTTTCGGAAATCAGTCGAACCTGCGCGCGGTATGGAGAAAGAATCGTGATTTCCTCTTGGGGCCAACCGTTCACTTGTAAAATGGAACAAAGACCGATTTGTAAATCCGCCTCGTAAGGATTGGTGAGACTGTCGTCCACGGAAACTTCTTCGCTGTCGGTTCCCGCGGTATCGATCCATTGAAACGACTTTGGAAACGGAAACGCTTCCGAAAAATTCGAGGCTCTTTCGTTTTGAGGACGACCCGATTTTAAAAGATTAGAATAGAATTCCTTCGACGGAAACGAAGCGATCTCGTCCTTCATTCTATACTGGGTATCGAGTAGAAAAACGCGACCCGATTGACTTAACCTTTCCGCGGCCTTTTCAAAAAGGGTCAGCTCAAGAGAATTCCTATCCGAAAACAAGGTCGGAGGCAACTGTTTATGATCCCCCGCCAAGATCGCTCGATCCGATTTTAAAATCGGAATCCAAAACGCGGGTTCAAGCGCTTGAGAAGATTCGTCTAACACACAAAAGTCGAAGGTCCTGTCTTCCAATACGGAACGAGCGGAAGCCACCGGCGTGGAAACGATCACCGGATGTGAGGAAATCAAACTGTCGATCAGACCCTTTTCCATGGAGCGAATGGTCTTTTTAAGTTCTTTTACTTCTGCAAAAAGATTCTTTCTTTCCTCTCTTTCTTTTTCGCCGAAGTTCCTTTTAAACTTTTTGGCTTGTTTCGAAATTTCGACCACGTCCCTTCTGTAGTCGCTTAACAATTTGCCATCGGGATGATGAAAAAGTTTATAATCCAAGGTAGAATGCAAAGCGGCTTCACTGATCCTCGCGGGATGACCGAGTCTCAAAACGGAAATTCCTTTTGCGGAAATCGATTCCACAAGAAGATCGCAAGCGGAATGTGTGGGTGCGGATACGAGAACCTTTTTGTCCTCCGCTACGATTTGATTCACAATTTCGGTTAACGTAGTCGTCTTTCCGGTGCCCGGAGGTCCGTGAATGATAGAAACATCCTCGGAAAGAACACAATGCAGAACTGCATTCTTTTGAGAATCGTTTAGACTTGGGGTCATTCTTCCCAAAATTCGAGAACGATCGGTTTCGCGAATGTGAATCGGATCGGGTTTTCCATAACCTAACAGAAGTTCTCGGTTTACGTATAAACGAGTTCCTTTCGTGGCGGAGGAAACGACGTCTAACGCGTGAAACATTTCCTTATAAGAGGTTTCATCGGGAAGAAGATCGAGAAAACACTTTCCTTCCTCCGTCCATTCCGGAACCTCTTCGACGGAGATCCGAATTCTTTCCTTATGAAGGGAAACCAAAACGGCTCGAATTCGATCCTCACCTTTGCCGATCTGAACCGGTGCGCCCGATTGAAACTTTGCCGGATATTCTTCCTGATCCGGAAAACGAAAGGTTAGAATCCAACTTCCTTCTCGGCCGAGGGATTGTTCTTCATAAACTAACGGATGTAAGGTGATTCCGAGTTTAACTCGATCTTGAAGAGGACGCGACAACCAGTCTTTGGAAAAAAGAGAATCTTCTTCTTTCTTTTCTCTTTCGAGTTCGGATCGAACGAACTCCAACTCGGAAATCGAGTCGGAGAATTTTTGTTCCTTCAAAACCGATCGGGAGAAAGGACTACGATTCTGTAGACCTGTGATTTTTGATCGTCTCTTGTGGGAAGACTTTCCGCGAATTGAATCGCGCTGGCTAAGGTTGTTCCGGTCGTTTGTCCGGCGAAAATTCCTTCTTTTTGATAGAGCTCGGATTGGTAAAGAAGGGCTTGTTCCCGATCGACTCCGACGTATTCGTCCACAATCTTAGGATCAAAAGACTCGGGCAGATGAATTCCGTGTTCGTGTTGGATCATCTTGCGAATGAATCTGGATTTTTGGCTTACGCCCATAATGACTCGAACGCCGGATTTCTTGGATTTTAAAAATCTTCCGACACCGGAAATCGATCCGCCGGAACCGCCGCCCGCCACAAACGCGTCCACGCTTCCGCCGAGATCTCTCCAGATTTCGGGTCCGGTAAAAAGATAATGCGCGTTCGTGTTCGCCATATCCTTGTATTCGTTTAAGATGACCGTATTCTTTTCTTTTTCTTTGATGTCTTTGGCTCTTTTCAAAAGAGCATCGTCCCAATTCCCTTTTGCTTCGGGAACGATTTCCACATGAGCGCCGAATGTCTGAAGGTCTTTGATCTTTTGAGGATCGGTATCGCTTGCAACAAGACAACGAAACTTATACTGACGAATCGTACAGATCCAAGCGAGACTGATCGCGGTCGTGTTGTATCCCGGTTGGATCACTTGTCCCCCCGGTTTCAATTCTCCCCTTCTTTCGGATGAGAGAAGCATGGACAATGCGGTCCTATCTTTTACGGAACCGGTAGGATTGCAGAATTCGGCTTTGAGATAAAATTCCACATTGGGAATGTGTGAACCGATTTGATTCAAGCGGATGAGCGGAGTGTTCCCGATCATCTGCAAGATCGTTTCTTTTACGGGTTTTGCTACGCTGAGCTCCCGTCCAAAAGATTTCTGAATGTTGTTCAGCGCACCGAGGAAACTGTTTCCAAACTCGTCTATCGAACGGGATATTTCATCAAACATAGGTATTCGGCAGAATTATATAGCGTACAACCAAGGTTCAACTTCTTTCTGCTTTTTTTCAAACTCTCCGATCTTACTTTCCTGTTTCAAGGTCAGTCCGATATCGTCGAGTCCGTTGTAAAGACAGTATTTGCGAAAAGAATCCACTTCGAAACCGTATACTTTTCCGGTCGGCCCGGTTACGGTTTGTTTGTCGAGATCCACGACGATCTTCGCGCCTACGTTAGCGGAAACGGCTTGGAACAATTCTTCCACTTCTTCCGATTTTAAAACGACAGGAAGCATTCCGTTCTTAAAGCAGTTGTTGAAAAAGATATCCGCATAAGAGGGAGCGATGATGGATCTGAATCCGTAATCTTCCAAGGCCCAAGGTGCGTGTTCTCTAGAAGATCCGCAACCGAAGTTGTCTCTGGTTAAAAGAACCGAAGCTCCCTTGTATCTTTCTTGGTTCAGGGAGAATTCAGGATTCGGTTTTGTTCCCGCGTCGTCCAAATATCTCCAGTCGTGAAAAAGATGTACTCCGAATCCGGTTCTTTCGATTTTTCGAAGGAATTGTTTCGGAATGATCTGATCCGTATCGACGTTCGGTCTGTCGAGCAACGCCGCGATTCCGTTTAATACAGTAAAAGGTTTCATAATATTCTTATATTCCTATCGATTATTTCCAGTTTCGGATGTCTACGAATCGACCTTCGATCGCCGCGGCCGCCGCCATTTCCGGTCCCACGAGATGTGTACGTCCGCCCTTTCCTTGACGACCTTCGAAGTTTCTGTTCGAAGTGGAAGCACAACGATCTCCCGGTTCAAGAACGTCGTCGTTCATCGCGAGACACATGGAACAACCCGGATTTCTCCATTCAAAACCCGCGGCGGTAAAAACCTTATCCAAACCTTCTTGTTCGGCTTGGCGTTTTACTCTTCCGGAACCGGGAACCACGATCGCTTGCACCTTGGAAGAAACTTGTTTTCCTTTGATGGTTGCGGCCGCGGCTCTTAGATCCTCGATTCTGGAGTTGGTGCAGGAACCGATGAATACCTTGTTGATCGTAATGTCTTCGATCTTTTCTCCAGGCGTTAAACCCATGTATTTGAGCGCGGATTCGATTCCGATCTTATCGATCGCGTCGGTTGCGTCGCTCGGACTTGGAACGGTTCCTTTTACGGAAACGACTTGGCTTGGAGAAGTTCCCCAGGTTACCATCGGAGCGATTTCGTCAGCGTGAAGAACTACGGTCGTATCGAACTTCGCACCTTCGTCGGTTACATAACGTTTCCATTTCTTTACGGCGAGATCCCATTCCGCGCCTTTCGGAGCGAAATCTTTTCCTTGAATATAATTGAATGTGGTTTCGTCCGGCGCGATGAGACCCGCTCTTGCTCCGGCTTCGATCGACATGTTGCAGATCGTCATTCTCGCTTCCATACTCAGAGCCTGGATCGCAGAACCGCGATATTCGATCACATAACCGGTAGCGCCTGCGGTTCCGATTTTACCGATGATCGCAAGAATGATGTCCTTTGCGGTTACTTTGTCTGAAAGTTTTCCATCGACTCGGATCTCCATAGTCTTCGCTCTTTTTTGAACGAGGGTTTGAGTCGCGAGAACGTGTTCCACTTCGCTCGTTCCGATTCCGAAAGCGAGAGCGCCGAAAGCGCCGTGAGTGGATGTATGAGAATCACCGCATACGATGGTCATACCCGGATGAGTGAGCCCCATTTCGGGAGCAATCACGTGAATGATTCCTTGGTCCGGATTTTGAAAGTCATAAAGACGGATTCCGTTTTCGTCGCAGTTCTTCTTCAAGGTCTGCATTTGAATCGCGGAAATCGGATCTGCGAGGCTAAGATCCCGAGTGCGCGTGGAAACGTTATGATCCATTGTCGCGAAAGTCGCCTCGGGACGGCGGACTTTTCTGCCCGCGAGTTTGAGTCCTTCGAAAGCCTGGGGGCTTGTAACTTCATGAATGAGATGACGATCAATATATACTAGATATGATCCCGCATCCAGTTCTCCGACTAGATGGTCTTCCCAGATTTTTTCGAACATTGTCTTCATTGGATTCTAATACTCCCCGAAAGAAATTCTTTCGGACTTTGTGGATTGGATTTTTTTCTCGCAATTGAGAAAGGATATCCGTCGTATTTCCATCGTCGGAACATCGGGTCTTTTCGTCTACCCGGATCTATTGTAAGCCATGGAGAATGAATTTGGAAGAATGAAAAATTCTAACGGGCGCGAAAAACGTAGACCGTTTTCCCGAGGCTGATCTCGTCGAAATCGTAAAGGACCCTCGGTCTTAGAATTTTCTTTCCGTTTAAATAAGTTCCCGCGTCGGAAATCAAATCATACAACACGAAACGGTTTTTGATCTTGCGAATTCTCGCGTGGAGTTTGCTGACCCCCGGATCGGCAACGAGAACGTCGGAAAATTCTCCGTTGCCAAGAGTGGTTTCCGCCTTACGGATCGGAACCTGTTTGCCGGGAGATCTTCCTTCTTTTTGAATCAGAGTCGCAAGATCATAGGCTTCCGCCGCATCGAATTCGGACTCGCTCACCGGCAAGGAACGGGAAACGTAAACTCCCTCGGGGTTCGCATACGGGGAAGAATGAAACTGATCCCCGTACATTCTTTGATATACTTCCCGTTCTTCTCCCCTCGCGTGAAATCTTCGTTCGGCTTCTCCGCTCACCCGGTCGGGAATTTCTTCGGGTTCTCCTTTCTCGCGTCGGAACAATAGGATCAATCCGATCAAGGTGAGAATGAGCAGAAATCCGATCGTAGGAAGAAAAACACCGGGACTTAAAAACACAAAACGAAGTTGTTTTACAACTCCAGGTTTGTATGTGAACGTGAATTTTCCACCCTTGGAAGATTCCCAGTCCCCTCGGATAAAATCCCCTTCTCCTTTCCAAAAATCGTTTTGAAATGGAGAATCATATCGGACTTCCGCAGGATGTTTGTGAAAGTATTCCAAATCCGTTAAGAACTTGGAGAGAAAGTCCTGAGACTCCACGTCGTAAAAATCTCCGCCGTAGATCCGAACGAGTTCGTAATTAGAAACGTTGCGTCGACCGATCACCTGCAAAGGCAAACCGCCGGTGGACAATCCTTGTCTGAGTCCGGGTGGAAGTCTGTAGTCGTTGTCGGAAACAAGAAGCGAAAGATAGGATTCTCCCGTTAAAATCGCATTCACTTTTTGGAATACTAGATCGAGGTTGGTTCCCGTGTTGCGATTGCTAAGAGAACCGGGAACTCTCGCCTTTGCGAGCGCGGCTTGTCTGTCTAAATCCTTTTCGACCACAAGAAGATCGTCCGAAAAAAAGATAAAACTGAAATGGTCTTCCTCCCCGGAAGCCTGAACCACTTTTTGAAGGAATCGAGTGTTGAAATTATTCTCTTCGAGTGAGGTTCCCGATTGAACTAAAAAAACGGAATGAACCGGACGACTTCCTTCTTTTCGGAGAACCCTCGGCCGCAATACGGTTCTTGTTTCCGATCCTCTGGATTCTCGGATCAGAAAATTCTCCCGTTCCATAGGAAATTGTTTTTTATCCCGAATGAAAAGTTGTACGGTCGGAAAGGATGAAGAGTCCGCGTCTTCCATGACAAACGGAGACTTCTGCGCAAAAAGCGGAGCAGAAAATAAAATCAGTGTTAGGAGAACCGCATAACCCATCGTTGGCACTCGACTATCTTATAGATCAGGTTCCTTGTTCAAACAGTTTTTTTCCGTACGGTGATCGGAGAATCCACTCACCGCGAGTCGGTCTCTTGAGAACTTCGGCCCAATCCCCTTGATAGAGGATACTTATAGTATCGGCCAACGCCTTCACGATTGGGATTTCGTGTGTGATAAAAATGAGAGAAAGTCCCTTTTCCTTTCTGAATTTCATCAATAGTTTGAGAACCTCCGCCTCGCTGATCGGATCGAGGGCGGCCGTGGGTTCGTCGGCGACTACAATCCCGGCCCCGGAATAAACCGCGAGAAGAATGAGAATTCTCTGTCTTTCTCCTCCGGAAAGGCGGCTCGGAAGGGAATCAAAAGCCTTTTGCGGATCGGCGATTTGAATCGATTCGAGTAAGGGAAGAATTTTCTTTTTTTCGGCGATCTCCGGGTTCGTTAAGGAGAACGCTTCGATAATTTGAGATCCCGTCTTTCGATACGGATGAAATCCCCAGATCGGATTTTGCGGAACCAAGGCGATTTTTTTTCCGCGCAGGGTTTGCCATTCTCTTTCGGTCAGATAACGGGAATCCTGACCTAACAACGAAAAACGATCGGACCTTTGAAAAAGTTCCTTATCCGTCATTCCCAAAAGACAGGATGCGAACGTGGATTTGCCGCTTCCCGATTCTCCCACGATACAATGAACCTCGCCCGAATTCAAAGTGAAATCGATTCCTTTTAGGATATGATGCCCCGGTGTGGAAACCTTGAGATTGGAAATTTCGATTACGGGAGAATTCGCCAAAGAACTTTTATTCCATCTTGAAGAGGTTGTATTCCACGATACTACAGAGGATATGTCCGATTAAGATATGAGATTCCTGGATTCTCGCGGTTACGTTGCTCGGAACGATCACGTCGAGGTCCGAAAGATTTTTCATCTTACCGCCGTCTCCGCCTAACAACGATATGGTTTTTACGCCTCTGGTTTTCGCCTTTTCCAATGCGAGTAAAACGTTTTTGGAATTTCCGCTTGTGGAAAGTCCGATCAAAAGATCTCCCTTTCTTCCGAACGCTTCGATCTGTCTTGAAAAAACTTCTTCATAACCGTAGTCGTTCGAACACGCGGTTAGAACCGCCGAGTCCGCGGAAAGAGAAAGAGCGGGTAACGCTTTTCTTTCGTTTCCGGATTTGTATCGTACCACGAGTTCCGCCGCGATATGAGAAGCGTCGCAGGAAGAACCTCCGTTCCCGCAAAGATAAACCGTGTTCCCGGTTTGTAAAACCTTGGAAACCATTTCCCCCGCTTTGGTGATATCGTCCAGGACAGAATCGATTAATTTCTGTTTGGTGGTAATGGAATCCCGGATCTGACCGAGCGCGATTTCCTTTATATCCATCTTAGTTTGTTCCTCTTTTTTTTCGAATCAGTTCGAGTACTTGAAAAAATTCTTTCTTTGCCTTTTCGAAATCCTGAAGGGAAAGATTCTCCGTATACGGAGAATTCTCCTTTTGATTTCCGCTCACGTTTAAAAAATACAACTCATCCGAGATGATGCTCTTCAGTCGTTTTGTAGAGTTAGACTGAAAAAATTGTTCGAAGTCTGCGCCCATATACACGAGAAGAATTCCGATGATGTTCGGTTTTAAACGGATGAATACCTGTTGTTTCCAAAACGGTTCCCAGTTATAAAAGTCTTTCCAGGTTTCTTGGGAGGAACCGGTTTCTCCATACAAAACTTTTAAATCCTCGTCGATTCCTTCGGGTTGAAATCTGGAAAACACGCTCTTTAAATCGGAATGTTCATAGGAAAGAATTCGATTGAGTTCGGCTTCCGGAACAAAAACGACCCCGCTGATCTTATCACCTTGTGCGCTCAAAAAATTTCCGGTGCTGACTACGAGAGAATATTCCCTTCCCGATTTTTCTTTTCCTTCGAGACGAAACAGCTTAGGACCGTTCTTTAGAAGTTTATAATATTTCGTTTCGTGAACGACCCCGCCCGTTTTTTTTCTCGTGACGAAAAAACGATCCGCCTTTTCCCGAAGTTCCGCGAGTTCCCTTTTATAACCGTAACTTTCCCGGACCGGAGGTGTTTCTTCTTCGGGACCTTTTTTTCTTTTCTTCCGTTTAAAAATCGAAAGAAACTTTGAGAAAAAAGTCTTAACCGCGCCCATAGTCCTCTTTCACGTTGGAAGGGCGTTCCACCATTCCGTTTTCCAGCTCGTATTGTTTTGCGTCCTTTAGAAAAGTTGAATATGCCGAAGAAACCGCAATGACCCAACCCGGAAAGCCGTCCAAAAATCCGAACTTAAAAAAATACGTTTCCATGAACTTGGAAAACGGTTTATAAATCGTTCTTAAACTCGAGAATTTTTTTCCCTTTTTTTGTCTTGTATAAGCGACGATCGAGGAGAACTGATTGATCGTATTGACCTGATGTGTAAGATCTCGAAAACTATAGTGAATGATGTCCCCGTGGATTTTATTTCCTTTTCCACGGATGCTGATATAATCGTGCGGATTTTCTCCGACCCAGACCGCGCTTCCCTTTCGAAAGATTCGATAACGGTATTGAGGATACCAGCCGCCGAAACGGATGAATCGTCCCATGTGAAAGGTCAAACGCGAAACTTGAAATCCGTTTACGGTTTCGTCGTCTTTCTTTTGTTTGAAGGTAAGAATCGAATTTTTGAGTTCGGGTGAAACCCTTTCATCGGCGTCCAAAGAAAGAATCCAATCGAATTTACAAAGAGCGATCGCGTCGTTCTTCTGTTCGATATGACCTTTGAATTTCTGTTTATAAAATTTCACGGAAGGATAGGACTTGGAGATCTTTTCGGTTTTGTCCGTGCTGACCGAATCCAAAATCACGATCTCATCGGCTATGTCCAAACAAGAATCGATGCAGGGACCGATGTTCTTTTCTTCGTTGTATGTGATGATTGCGACCGAAAGTTTGATTCCCGACGTGGAATCGGGGGTTTGCGTTTTTTTTGCTGTCTTCTTTTTCTTGGTTGGAATTGATTTTCCCATCTGTTCGATTGATTCCCGGAACCGGTTCTTTTTTCTAATGGTAGAATGAATTCTTTCTCTGTCATTGGTTTTTTATGGGAAAATTGGACGAACTTCGGGGGACACATTTGAAAGATCGAATCGTAAACGGACTCGGAACCGCTTCCTTATTTTCTCTCGGTTTATTCTTACTTGCGTTTCCGCAATCGGTGAGCGTATCTCAGATCTTCGGCGGACTTACGATCGCAACGACATATCCCTTGTTTTTTTTGGAGGAAGAATCCAAACGGACTTGGAAACGAGTTTGTGTTCCGTTCCTCCTTTTTTTCGGGATTTATATTCTTCTTTTTGTTTCGTCTTTGATCCACGCAGAAACCTATTCTCCCTTTTTTAAAAAGTTTTTAAAACAATCCGAGTTCGGCGATTTTTGGATGCTTCTTCTTTTCCCCGCGGCCTTTCTCGTCGCTTCCAAAGAAAAAAATCAAACGATCCTAAAACGGTTTTTGTTCGCTTCCGTATCCATCGCGATCCTGCTCGGTTGTATCAGTCTTTTCTCGGAGGTGCGGCTCGGAAAATTCGTTTCCAACGGATTCCGATACGCGCCCGGAGATAGGCTCCAACATTTTTCAGGAAAGATCGGACCGATCAAATTGTATCTTCCGATCGGAATGATGAATACGCACCTAACGTTCGGCGGTTTGTTGGGTTTGGTTTTGCCGGGGCTTTTTGTGGATTGGTTTCAATCGCTTAAGGGCAAAAAGAATTTCGTTTTTATTCTCAAAACCTTTTTGGTATTTGCAGGATTTATCATACTCTTTTTCAATCAAAGCCGATCGGTTTGGCTGGGAGTTTTTGTAGTTTTTGTTTTGTTGATTTTGAAAGGAACCTTTTCTCTGCGGAAGAATCTTCCCGCTGTCTCGCTGAAAACCAAATTGATCACGGGCCTGACTCTAATCGTTTTGTTTTTTGGAGCCGGTTATTTATTCCGAAACAACTGGCTGATCCAGAGATCGATTTCGCAAATATTCGAAGTTCATAATACGGAAAATCAAAGGTATTATATCTATAAAAATACGATTCCGCTTGTGAAAGAACATTGGCTCGCCGGGGTCGGCGGAGGAAATTACAAGGATTCTCATTGGAAAGAATCCTCCCAAATGATCGAACAAGCGGAACAACTCTGGTATGAACTTTTCATCACACCGAGAGGACACGCACACAACGACCTTCTTCACTTCGTAACGACGGGAGGAATTTTTGCGGGAATTCTATTTCTGCTTTTTTGGGGAAGATTGTTCGTTTCGTTTTTTCAAAAAAACTTCGATTCGACGACGGGCATTCCAATTCTTGCGATCGGTGTTTTGAGTTTATTTCCCGCGGGATTTTTTCAGTGTTATCTTTTGGACGACGAGGTGGTTTTGCCATTCTTCGCTTTTTGCGGAATCTTTTTGGGTGGAAGATGGAATTCTCTCAACGATGACGAAATCGCCGACCCAAACAAGAACATCCAAATGCAACCGAACGATTCCGGTCTTCCATTCTCCCTTTTCAAAGAAAACAAGGGACTTCTTTGGAAAACGATCGGATCCATTGGAGTTCCGATTTTGTTGTATTGGCTTTTTTGGATTCCCCGTCTCAACTTAGAACCTTTGGAAGTTTACAACAGAAGGGTTCGTTCCGCGGACCTCGCCCTCATCAAGGAAGTTCAAAAGAATATTCTAAAATACGAAATCGATTCCGAAAAAAATTCGTATGTAAATAAAAACGGAGCTGAACCAACCGCCGGAATGAAACTTACGATCGAACAAGCCTCGCTTCCCTTTCAAGTGGAAGGCTGTCTAACGCATCTGTATCCGAATCCGCCGGAGCCTAGAAAAACCCCGTTCAGCTTTGCGATTTATGTGCCCGAGAATTCTTCAAACGCTCCGAAAACCGCGACGATTACGATCGTGTCCAGAGATTCTTTCGATCAGGATCAACTCTATTGGGCGCACGGAGAAAGCGATTTAGGAACGATTTCCGTACATCTTCAAAAGGGAAAAAACGAAATTCTGGTTCCGAATTTTCTTTTGGATACACATCCGAAAGAATTTCCTACGGAGGTCTTTTTTAGGGATTTCAAAATTCGGTATTCAGATTATGAAACGGGCAAAAGCCCGGATTTACCGAAACTTTATTTTGGAAGAGTTTGCGATACCTCAATTCGTCTGACACGATAAACACGTCCGAGAATCGATGGTACCTGGAGCGAGACTCGAACTCGCACGAGATTGCTCTCACAGGATTTTAAGTCCTGGGTGTCTACCATTCCACCATCCAGGCAGATTCAAAGCGATGAGGCGTCGCCCGGATTCGAACCGGGGATCAAGCTTTTGCAGAGCCATGCCTTACCACTTGGCCACGACGCCGTTATAGGGTATGATTTTAAGGGAAAGATCAGTGTCAATAGAAAAGTCTTTATGAGGCAGAGAAGAACCTATTTTTATCGACTCGACGGAAGAGGAAGGCTCTTTCACGATTCTTCCGAATTGAAGGATCCGGAATTTCTGGATTTTTTCAACGAAAGAATTCGTAAGAACGATACGGGAGAACATTCCGAATATCCATTTCTGTCGGTTTGCAACGGAGAATGGAATTTCATCCAACCCGCGACTACGGTTTTTGTTTTTAAAAAACTGGAGAATGGTAAACTGTATTATTCACCGAATCTTTCGGTGTTTTTTCAACCCGAGAATTTAAAAATCCGCGAAGAATCCTTAATTCATCCCGCGCCTCTTGAGGAATGGGGAACTTTTTCCTCCGAATTGCTTCTTGAATTTTCCAAACGAATTACAAACGTTCACGGAAAGCTCGAATTTGTTTTTGAAAACCGCACCTACCCCTTGTCCGAAAAGTAAACAGAGTATATTCAGTTTTAAGAATATATCAATCTTTCTAAAATTTTAGAAAAAATCGCAGTCGTCTTCAACTTATATGCAACTCTTCAGATTTAAACCCTGAATTCTAACGCGTCCAAAATACGATTTATTCACAAATATTAATTTATAAATATTGAATGTAATTTCAAAGATCAGACTGTCGCATTTTTCGATTCTTCTTGCGTAAATTCCTCGGATGTACACTGTGAATCACTTTTTATCGGAGGAAAATTCCAAATGTTATCACAAGAAGAGACGGGAAATCTATTAGGACCCTTGTCCATCAGCATAGCCACAAGAGATTCGAAACTAAGACCTCATTTCGCAAGGGCGTTCGGAGTCCGTTTGAGCGAGGACCAAAAAAGAATGACCGTATTGTTGCCTCAGGTCGTCGCGTCTCATTGTTTGCAGGACATAGAGGACAATGCACAGATTGCAACCACGATCGCGCACATGTCCTCCTTTCAAACCCGTCAATTCAAGGGAAAGGTTACCGGAATCGAAAGCTGCACGGAAGAAGATTACGAACTTATGAAAAACATTCGAGAAGCCGGTGGAGAAACGAGTTCCTTATTCTTCGGACCCAAAGCGGGAGAAGGATGGAGAAAATACATTTTGAAACCTGCGATTGCGATCACGTTCGAATTGAGCGAACTCTTTGATCAATCACCGGGAGCGAAGGCGGGAGAAAAACTAAAATGATACCTGAAAATCTTCAACCCTGTCTGCAAGGAATCGTTCCGAGTATCATGGTTACTTCTTCCAAGGAAGGAATCCCGAACGCTACGATCGTAAGCCAAGTGTATCAAGTGGACGATTCTCACGTTGCGATCTCGAATCAATTCTTCGGTAAAACACATACGAATTCCGTGGAAAACAAATACGCGATGCTTCAAGTTCTCAATCCGGAAACGTTGGAACCTTGGATCATGGACATATACTACCAAAGAACCGAAACCGAAGGCGATCTATTCGACGCGATGGAAATGCAGTTGGACGCGATCGCTTCCATGTCCGGGATGAGCGAAATTTTCAAACTCAAGGCCGCCGATATTTTCGAGGTCCGTTCTGCGCGGATTCTTTCGGAAGCAAAGGAAGCATAACGTGTCAAACGACTTGGAAATCGAGGAATTCAAAAAACAGTTTATCGAAAACCAAAAAGGAATCGAGGAACTCAACCAAAAGCTGAATCGGAAAACTCAAGAAGTGGAAATCATCCAATCGATTTCCACGGAGATTCTCAACACGTTGGACCTGGTTCTGATCTTCGAAAGAATCATGAAGGTGATGGACGAGGTTTTCGGGTTCAAACACGCGATGATTCTTATGGTGGAAGAGAATTGCGAACTTCTAAAAGTCGTCGCAAGCCGAGGTTACGAACAAAGCGGGATCGGTGCGACGGTAGAATTCGGAAAAGGAGTGATCGGAGTAGTCGCGAAAAAAAGAAAGATTATGCGTATGGTGGGAATCAGCACGCAGATGCGTTATGCGGGACAGATCGGACAATCCATGGGAATGGAGGAAAAGAAGATCGAACTACCCGGCCTTAAAGACGCAAAAAGTCAAATCGCGATCCCCCTTCTCGTAAAGGAAAAACTGCTCGGTGTTTTTGCGGTGGAAAGCGAGGAGATCAACGCTTTTAAACTTCTGGACGAAATGATCTTGAGCATCGTAGGAAATCAGATCGCGGTCGCGATCGAAAACGCCGCGGCCTATCACACACAACAACAATTGTCCGAGGCCTACAGCCGATTCGTTCCAAAAGAACTTCTTTCCATACTCAGCAAGAAGTCGATTTTGGAAACCCAACTCGCGGATCAGACGGAAGGTTTGATGACGGTTATGTTTTCGGATATCCGAGGATTTACTACCCTTTCCGAAAAGATGACCCCGAACGAGAACTTTCGTTTTATCAACGACTACCTCGGGATGATTGCGCCTTTGATCAAAGAACATTCGGGTTTTATCGATAAGTTTATCGGAGACGCAATTATGGCGATCTTTCCTGCAAGAGCCGAAGACGCGGTCGAAGCCTCTCTTGCGATGATGCGCGCCTTAAAAAAATTCAATCAAATGCGGGAAGAACAAGGTCAAGATCCGATCGATATCGGAATCGGAATTCATACGGGTCATCTTATGTTGGGTATCATCGGTCACGAAAATCGTATGGAAGGAACGGTGATCGGGGACAGCGTCAATTTGGCTTCTCGAATCGAAGGTCTAACGAAACAGTTCCAATGTTCAATCATTGCGAGCGAGGTGACGATCGCTTCTTTGAAAGAACCCGAACGGTTTCAACACGTCTTTTTAGACGAGGTTACCGTTAAAGGCAAATCGCAAGCGGTGAAGGTTTACAAAATCGAAAATCCGATCCAATAAACTACACAATCAAATCCGATGAAATCGGATGTTTATAAAAACATAATAAAAATAGAATATTCTAATTTCCTCATTCCCACTCAATCGTTCCGGGAGGTTTGTTCGTTAAATCGAAAAATACGTATCGAATTCCCGGAATTTTGGAAACCTCGGTTTTGATCTGTTGTAAAAGGGAAGGTTCCATCGGAAAGAAGTTCGCGGTCATCGCTTCCTGGGATTCCACGGGACGAAGAACGATACTCTTTTCATTCTCCTTTTCTCCGATCGGCAAAAGAACCACCGGCATCTGCCAGATCTTATCGTAAAGACCCGCTTTGCGAATTACGGATTCCACGGCGTGATCCGCTTCTCGGAGAAGATCGGAACAATTCTTATCCAATTGCATTCCCGTAAATCGGAAGTTCAATTTTTTAACTTCCGGCTCGAATGGCAAAAGAACCACACGATTGATAAACGAGAATTGATTGGAAAGATGAGTCGCAACCTTATCCAAACTTTTCCAATCCGTTCCGATGTCGTTTAACACCGCACAGTTGGCATAAGACCTTCTATCCCCTTTTACACCAACGCTCGCAACGGGGAGAATCTTTCCTTCCAATCCATTCTGAGTAGAAAGATAAGAATCGATCGCCTTTTGATCCTCGTCCGTTCCTTTTTTTTCAACGGCAAGCATACGAACCACAAGACCCGGTCCGGGGAAAGGATGACGACCCACCCACTCCGGTTCCAAACCCAGAAGAACTCCGAGATCTCTTACCTCATCCTTATACAAATCGCGGATCGGTTCGATCACCTTTCCTTCTTCGATGAGTTTTTGAATGGCCTCGACTCGGTTGTGATGCGTTTTGATCGTATGAGAATGTTTGGTTCCGCCGGATTCGATTGTATCCGGATAAATCGTTCCTTGACCGAGAAGCCAATCCCCGTGTTCCAGATCCAAATCCTTTACGGCGCGGTCCCGCGCTTCTAAGAATAGATTTCCAACGATCTTTCTTTTTTCTTCGGGATCGGATTTTCCCTTTAGACTTTCGTAAAATAATGCAGACTCGTCTCTCACAGTTAGGTGAATGTTTTGAGACGTTAGTTTCTCTTGAAGAGGAAGAACTTCTCCCTTTCTCATAAAACCCGTGTCGATCAAAAATCCGAGAACTTTTTCCGCGCCGAGAGCCTTACACAAAAGAAGATAAGAAACCGTGGAATCCACTCCACCCGAAACGAGCATAAAAATTTTCTGATCCGGTTTGACCGTTTCTTGAATCTCTTTGATTTTTTCCTTGAGAAACTGATCGATTCCCCAGGTTCTCGAAGCTCCGCAGATTCCGATGAAGTTGTCCAAAAGAACGGAACCCTTTTCGCTGTGAGAAACTTCCGCGTGAAACTGAATCCCGAAAATCTTTTTGGAGGAATTCTCCACAACCGCATAACCGCAATCCTTAGAAGACGCGATTCTCGTAAAACCTTCGGGAAGTTTTACGACTTCGTCGGCGTGATTCATCCAAACCTGTTCGCCGCCTACGAAATTTTTCAAGAGAGAATTTCCGTTGGAAACGTGAAGCTCCAAGGACGCGGGACCGTATTCTCCCGTGCCGGAACGTTCCACAACTCCGCCTAAAAGTTTCATGATGAGTTGGTGCCCGTAGCAGATTCCGAGAACCGGAATTCCGAGTTCGAAGATTTGATTCGTGATCGTCGGAGAATCCTTTTCGTAAACGCTTTCGGGTCCGCCGGAAAGAATGATGCCGGAATACTTTTTATAATTGGAAGGAGGTTCTTCGTTGGAGAGAATTTCCGTATAAGCTCCGAGTCTTCGGATTCTGGACGCAATCAAGTGAGCGTATTGCCCACCAAAATCTACTACGGCAATTTTCTTTTGGATTTCCATTCCACCCCTCTTTGGGTCTTTGATCAAGATTCGGGACGGGAAAAAGAATTTTCGCTATGGAGAGATCGAAAAGTCTGGTCATCAAGGAACTATCCATGGAAACGAATCATCCAGAGACTTACGACGGAAGACAGGATCATATCCCTTCTCTGAAAACTCCCGAAATCGAATCTTTCACCAATGTTTACGAGGGAAAGGATTATACAATCGATTTTACGGTTCCAGAGTTTACGGCGGTTTGTCCGAAGACCGGGCTTCCCGATTTCGGAGTCATTTACGTTTCCTACATTCCAACCCAACGTTGTATCGAACTCAAGTCCTTCAAAGAATACATTCTCAGTTATAGAAACGTCGGAATCTTTCATGAATTTTTGGTCAATAAGATCATGGAAGATCTAATCTCCTCGATCGATCCGAAATATCTCAAAGTCATCGGAGATTACAATGCGAGAGGCGGAATCAAAACCGTAGTCAGCCGAGAATACAAAAAGGCTTAGTCGTTTTAACACAATGGACTCTATTACGTTTTTAGGTTATATCGCTTCACTTCTTACAACGGTTTCATTTTTGCCTCAGCTCATTCGAATCGTCATGGGCGGGAGCACGAAGGATATTTCGAGAAACATGTATGTTGTGTTCGTTACCGGCGTCGTCCTTTGGTTTATCTACGGATGTTTGAAACAGGATTTTCCGATCATTCTCGCGAACATTTTCACGTTCATATTCACTTCGATCATTCTTTATTTTAAAGTGAGAAACGACGCTAAAGGAGAATAGGATTTGTAGGAGTTCCTACAAATTTTTTAGTGAAAAACCCGGGCCCCGCCCTGTTTTGGGTGGGGGGTGAGGTGGCGGGAATTTCCGGACGAATTTCCTATATCAGAAAATTCTAATTTTCGCAAGTGACTTTTTCGTCGCGCGTGTTGTCGGAACTACGACAAATCCTCAAACATTCTCCCCTAAAACAAAAAAGCCTCGACTTCGTTTTACAAAACGAAACCGAGGCTTTCGGAGACACGTGTAATTTCAGTAAGATTACTGAGGTTTCACCTGATCTTTGAGAGACTTTCTGGAATTTTCAAGAGCTTCCTTATCCTTGTCGATACCGGCCTTGATGTTTTTCTTTTCTTCGTCTGCGGCGTTTTTGATGGCTTCTTTTTCAGCCTTGCCGGACTCTTTCACTTCGTCGATCATTCTACGGTTTTCTTCTTTCGTAGAATTGATCAATTCTTGGTTTCTTTGTTTTTGATCTTCCAGACCTTGAAGAATTCTTTCCTTGTTCTCTTTGAAGTCTTTTAGAATTTCTTCGATTCTTTGTCTTTGTTCTTCCGTAACGGATTGAACGGTAGCGGAGTCTTCTTGAAGTTCTTTCAGTTCTTCGTCGGAAAGTTTTTCCTCTTTCTGATTCTTACCGTCGGAAACCACTTTTTCACCGGCGTCTGCGGTGTTCGTTTGATCCGGGTTATCGTTGTCGGTAACTTCAACCGCTCCGTCGGAAACTAAAGTTTCGGTTTTGTTTCCTTCCACTTCCACTTGGAAATCCGTTCCGCGAACCGCCGCCGTGGACGTAGGAGTTGTTACCTTAAATCCGGAAGACTTGCTCAGCTTGGTTCCGACTTTGGAAAAGATCTTTCCTTTGTTTAAGCTGATATCCGAATAGATCTCCGCGTTTTTAGAATCCACATAAATCTTGTTCAGGGTTAGGCTCGTATTTTCCTTAATACGAATGACAACCCCGTCCATCAATTGGATATCCGCATAAGAATCCTTAGTCGTTTCGATTTTATCCTCGGGAAGAATGAACTCCGAAAGGCCTACTTTCTTTTCTTTTCCGGTTTTATCCGAAAGTTTAACGGTTCCTTTGATAAAGGTAAAAACCCCGCCCTGGAGGTCTTCTTTTTTGGATTTTCCACAGTCGATTGCGAATAAGACGATCAATGCAAGGCACAAACCTTTTTGAATCATTCTGGTTCTCCCATTCATAAATTCTTTCCGGGCAAGGTAACACGAAATTTATTTCAAGTCCACAGTTTTCCCTAATTCGCTTTCGGGAAGTTGTAGCGATTCTTCCCAAAAGCCCAAAGAAAAGAAATCGCGACCTTCCCCGGCCAAGGAAGAACCTAAGAAAAGGACTTGCCGTCTAAGAAGTGATTAGAAAATTGATCTTGGAACCTGTTTTTTAAGCGACCGGGAGAACCAACCCAGGAGAATCGAGGCCTATGGCGACTAAAATTGCGTATGTAGATAAGGATAACTGCACGTCCTGCAATCAGTGTGCGGACAATCTTCCGAAATACTTTCAAATGGATGACAATGATACTTCGGAAACTCATATCGGAGGAGAATCGGTAAACCAAGCTCCGATTCCGGAAGAAGACTGGAAGATCGTTCAGAAAGAAATGGACGAATGCCCGGGCGAATGTATCCAGTGGAAAAAATAATTTCCCTCTGATAAAACGATCTTCGACGAAAACGTCGAAGACGGCGTTTTTACGAAGCGGCCTTGAGCCGCTTTTTTTATACCTACATTCTTCCCGAAACGGCGATCACGATCCTTACGGTTATCACAATCGCTTTTCTTCAGGGAAGAATTTTTACGATTTAACCTTCGATCAATATTCCTGTTCGGAACGTGTGGAGCCCAAGAGTTCGTCCGGAATGTCTTCCACTCGATCCCCGATTTGAATCGCAAGTCTGCTTCCCACTCTTCCCGGTAGACATTTGAACTTCTTTCTTTCTCCAACTTTTACGATCATCTCGGATCTTGTGGAAGTGTTCTCGAGTTTTACGACGTCGCCTACGGAAAGATTCATAAAGTCGTTGATGGAAACGTCCACAGAACCCACTTCCGCGATCAAAGGAATCGCAACCTGATCGAGTCGTTCTTGGATCACAGCGCGGTTCTCGTCGAGTTCCCCTTTCCGAATCGAAGAATACCAGTATTGAGCGGATAACTTGTTGATGATCGGTTCGATCGTGATGTAAGGAATACACAGGTTCGTCATTCCTTCCACCTCACCGATCTTGGTTTCCAGTGTGATCAAAACCACCATGTCATTGGGAGGAACGACCTGAGCGAACTGAGGATTCGTTTCGATGTTCCCGAGTCTCGGTCTTAAGTCGATTACAGTGGACCAGGATTCTCGCATGTTCCCGAGAATTCTTACAATGATCCCTTCCATAACGCTCATCTCGATCTCTGAAAGTTCTCTGGAGATCTTTGCCTGTTCTCCTTTACCACCAAACAAACGATCGATGATCGTAAACGAAATCGAAGGGTCGATTTCTAAAATTGCGGAACCACGCAGAGGGTCCATATTGATGACCGCAAGTGTGGTCGGGTTCGGGATCGAACGAATGAATTCTTCGTATGTCAACTGATCCACCGAAGCAACGTGAACCGAAACGAGCGCTCGAAGCTGAGCCGATAAACCCGTGGTCGCCAAACGTGCGAATGTTTCGTGCATCATCTGCAAGGTACGAATCTGGTCTTTTGAAAATTTATCCGGACGTTTGAAGTCGTAGATCTTTACTTTCTTTTGTTCGGAAACGGACGCGTAATCCGATTCGTTTACTTCTCCGGAACTGATGGCGCTGAGTAGCGCGTCAATTTCATCCTGCGATAAAATCTCTGTCATTTCTTCACCTTCGCCACTAAGTTAGACACTTTCCAAAAGCCTCCCTGTTCGTCGGGAACCCTTCTTAGAGTATAAGTATATTCGTATTTAGAACGCAAGCGATTCAGTCTTCTTTCCACAAGAACCGTTACTTTTGCAAGACCGATCGAAACGTTTTCGGTGTTCAAAATTCTATAAGAATGAAGAAGCCCCGCTCTGGATTCCGTAAGATAACGTTTGAAATTCTCGATTAAAAAATCCCGTTCCGATTCTTCGGCCCGGTTGTATTCTTCCGAATACTGATCGTAGGCTTGCACATATTCCGGAAAGAAGATCCATTTAAAATGATTGGTCCAATTTTTTTTCTTTTCGGAACCCAAGAAGAGATGGATCACTTCCTCGGGTTCGAGTCCGTCCACGGTCGGATCCTTTTCAGGAATGGAAGAAAGAACCGGTTCGCTGTGTTTTTCTTCGTAAAAGAAATAAGGCTGATTGCGGGAACGGATGAACAACGCGGGCATTTCGTGAACGTTCGGATGAAAGTATGCGGTTACGAAATATTTCTTTCCCGGATTCAAATCGAAACGGGAATTCAAATCGATCTCTTTGGAAAAAACCTCGTCCTTGTGAAGAATGATTTCCTTCACTTCTTTTCCTTCCAGAGATTCGATCGTGTTTCTTCTTTTTAATACGGAATCGATTCTTCTTTCCTCGTCGCGTTCCGGAATCTGATTTCCGTCCTCGTCGCGGACGACGATTCGATACGATTCTAGATCTCGGCCCGATGGAAAGATCCGAACGACTTCGTTTCCTGTGTTAGTGATCGACATCTTCACCGGAATCCGATCGTTTTCACGGTAATGAATCTTTTTCAGATCCAGGGTGATGATTCCTTGTTGTTTGAGATAGTTCTCGGAAACGGAACCGCGAGCGTCTCGTTTCGGAAACGCAAGAAGAAGCGTAGGCGTGAGTAAGATTGCGAAGAGAATCCGGATCATTCTGGTTTATTTTCGGCAAATTCTCCCAAAACCCGCGAAAAAATACGGATTTTTAGATCAACCCGGAGCCTTTGCGTCCTCGATGATCATCTCGGAAATTCGGATCAATCGTTTGAGAATATGTTCCACCTTCTCATAATCGCCGTAACAAGAGATCAGTTTTTCCATAGGAGGTTGTATGAGAGATATCGCCTTTGAGGAAAGAATGAGCGCTGATAAATTGTCCTCGTTTACCTGGCTCAAGGATTCGAGTTCGGTTAAGAATCGGTTGATTTCCTTGATCAGGGCTTCGTCGCCTATGTCGTTCTTTTCGAAAAAGGATTCAATTTTTAGAATATAGTCCGTGAGAATCTGTTTGATTCTCGCTTCGTCGTCGGTCGGTCTTCTTTTTGCGGTCAAAGAATTGATCGTTCCGTATCTCGCCATCGCCACTTCGTAAAACGAATGGACTTCCTGTCGTTTGGAATGAATGATTCGAAAGATTTTGATGATTCCCACCAGACGATCGGGAAGATTCTTCCCTTCGCTCGTTTCCAAAATCGCGGTTCTGGAGTCCTGATCGTGCGCGGGAAGTACGGACAAGCGGTCGAGAATACGGCTCGTGCTGGAACCGGAAGAATAACTCGCCAGTTCCTTTACAACCGCGAGATAAATTCCCGCCTGAGCCTTGTCCGGTAAGGTTGTCATTGCGCCGGTGCTACCGCCGTTCTTTTGTCCACGATGAGAACTTTTTTGATGACCGTTTTTGAATTACCGGCTTTTACGATCCTATCTACGACGTCGGCTCCAGATACGAGTTGTCCGAATACCGTATGAAGTCCGTCCAAATGCGGGGTCTCCACTTGGTTGATGAAGAATTGAGAACCGTTCGTGTTCGGTCCCGCGTTCGCCATTGCAAGGGATCCTTTGATCGCTCTATGAGAGTTTAGAGTTTCATTGTATTTGTATCCGGTTCTAAAAAGAATTTCGAGAACGGATAATTTCTTCGCGTCTTCGAAAGCCTTTTCGATCAGCTCGCGTTTCGACTCGGCCTCTTCTCTATTTTTGATTTGAAGTTCATTGGCGACCGCTCTTTGCAGTTGGTATTGATAGTAAGGAGCTTGTCCGGCTTGGATCTTATCGAGTCCGAGGGACTTTCCGTTGATCTCGTCGTCAAAACGATAACCCGGTCCGCCGGTTCCGTCTCCGTTCGGACAACCGCCTTGGATCATAAAGTTTTCGATGACTCGATGAAACGTAAGTCCGTCATAAAAAGGTTTTTTCACCTTTTGTCCGTTGCGAGTTAAGAATTCTTTTTCACCTTGAGCGAGATCGACGAAGTTCTGAACCGTTTTCGGAGCGTCTTTGTCGAAAAGTTCAACGGCCATGTTTCCTTGTGTGGTTAAGAAGATCGCGTAAACCGCAGGTTTATCCGGTAAAGGAATCACCGCAGTATCCGGACGAGGAACAACCACAGAAGAAGGTGTATAAACTTCCGGTTGGTATTTGCTTTGAGCAAACGGATTTCGATTGCACGCGAAAAAAGAAATAAGGATAAAAAGTCCCGAAATGATTCTCATAAAAACAATGTTTCAGCTTCCTTCAAAGATTCCAGCGCAATTTTTAACTGCTCTTCCTGTCTTTGTTTAGAAGTTCCTCCGTAAGAGATTTTTTTGTCCGCGGAAAGGGAAAGAGAAACCGCGTTCTCGTATTCCTTTCCTGCAAAGTGTTCCGAAATCGAAATTCGATCGGCTTCCGCCAAATCAAACAAGGTCTTTTTTTGTTCCACACAAACCCCGACGAGCTTGCCTACGAGTTCGTGCGAGGTTCGAAACGGAATTTTCTTTTCGTTTACGAGAAAGTCCGCGAGATCCGTGGCCGTAGCAAATCCGTTTTTCAGGGAAGATTCCGCTCTTTCGGGAACCCAAACCCAACCTTCGATCATTTCCCGAATTCCTTCCAAACTGATCTGTACGGTTTCGATCGAATCAAAGAGAGCTAACTTGTCTTCTTGCAGATCCCGGTTGTAAGTCGAAGGCAACCCCTTGAGCATCACGAGAAGATGATTCAAGTTTCCGATCACCCTTCCCGCTTTGCCTCGAATGAGTTCCGCGATGTCCGGATTTTTTTTCTGAGGCATGATGGAAGAACCCGTGGTCAACGAATCCGGCAAACGAAGAATTCCGAATTCCTGGGAAGAATAAAGAATAATATCCTCGCAGATCCGAGACGCGTGGATCATCAACTGTGAGGAAGCGAATAAGAATTGTAGAATATGATCCCGACTCGAAACCCCGTCCATGGAGTTCGGAGATACTTTAGAAAGTCCTAATTCTTTTTTGAGGAACTCTCGATCGGTCGGATAGTTAACGCCCGCCATCGCACCCGAACCGAGGGCCAATTCTCCCGAGGCCTTGAGCGCAAAACGCAAAAATTCCTGATCTCTTTCCAAGGCCCAAAACCAGGAAAGAAGATATTGAGAAGCACGGATCGGTTGTGCGACCTGCAAATGTGTGTAACCCGGAATGATCACGTCCACGCTTTGTTGGGCTTTTTCATATAAAGAAATTCTTAAGTTTACGATCGATCTTAGAATTCCCTTTCCTTGATTGAGAATATAAAGACGTACGTCCTGAGTGACTTGATCGTTTCTGGATCGAGCGGTATGTAATTTTTTTCCGGTTTCTCCGATGAGCTCGGTCAATCTGGATTCGATGTGCATGTGAATGTCTTCGAGTTCCGATTTGAATTCAAGTTTTCCTTCTTCAAGTTCGGTTTTGATTTGAGCAAGAGAGGTTTCAATTTTGGACAATTCTTCCGCGTTTAAGATGCCGATTTGTTTCAACATTCTCGCGTGAGCGATACTTCCCTGAATGTCTTCCCGGTAGAGTTTATGATCGAAGGAAACGGATTCTCCGATCCGTTCCATAATGGAAGAAGCCTTTTCCTGAAATCTTCCGCCCCAGAGTTTTTTTTCTTTGCCTGTCATGACGATCTTTGCCAGATTATTTTCGATTATTCTTTCTGATACTCTTCTTCCAAATCATGAATCCAGTTTTTTAAAACTTCCAATTCTTCCTTGGTAATCTTAGCGGAGGGATGTAAAAGAACGTAGTCGCTCGGAGGCATTTCGCCTTCTTCCAGAGTTTCTAAAATGGAATCGCCCTTGTTGGATTTTTCCTTTTTGGACAATTCTCCCCATTGTGAAAAATTGAGTTCCGCCTTTCCCTCGTCGACGTGGTGAAAAAGATACGCGTTTACCGGAAAAATTTTGGAATACCAGGGCCAGACGGTAAGATCGGAATGACAATCGTAACAGGATTTCTTCAATATCTTTTTGACTTCGTCCGAGGTCTGGATTTCGTTTTGATTCTTTCCTTCGGGCGGTTTGAGAGGAAGGAATTGAAGAAGCAATATCGCCGCGGCGAACGAGAGGAGAATTTTCTTTTTCATGTCTTACTTGGATAGTTCAAACGGTTTCCCTTTTTTTTAAAATAGAAAAAACGGATTGAACTCTGAAAAAAATTTACGAATCTGTTCCACTCGGGAGAATGCGTCTTTCATGCCTGATTTTCTATCCAATCTACCGGTGACGATCTGGATCGGCGGCGGTGTTCTTCTCATTCTCGCGGAATTTTTTATCCCGGGAACCTTCGTCGCTTTCTTGGGAACCTCCGGAATTATCACTGGCATTGTCGTTTATTTTTTCGACATTTCCCTAAGCTGGCAACTCGGTATTTGGGCCTCTCTTTCCACGATTCTGATCTACGTGGGAAGCGCTACGATCCGAAAAATCTTTCCCGCTCAGACGGAACACGCGGTTCCCGAAAACGATCAGATCGGAAGATTGGTTCCGGTCGTCAAAGACGTTCTTGTGGAAAGAAAGGGCGGAAGAGTTCTATTTCAAGGCGTGGAATGGGACGCGGTTTCCAAAAAATCCAGGATTCCAAAAGGAAGTAAGGCGAGAATTTTGAGTCGCGACAATCTCACCTTTCTCGTGGAACCCTTGGAACTTCCGGAAGAATGATTCTGATTTTAAAATAAAAAGGAGATACTATGTCTGCAGGTTTTTTATTCACGTTATTCTTCATAGCGTTGATCTATCTGATTCGCAAGACGTTCATCATCGTTCCGCAACAGTATTGTTACGTCGTGGAACGCGTGGGAGTTTTTAAAGGCGCTTTGGAAGCGGGATTTCATTTTCTCTGGCCCGTCATCGAAGTCGTAAAATACAGACAAACTCTCAAAGAGATCGCCATAGACATTCCTCCTCAGATGTGTATCACAAAGGACAACGTTTCGATCGCTGTGGACGGAATTCTTTACTTAAGAGTGGTAGACGCGTATAAGGCGTCGTATGCGATTCAGAATTATATGCTCGCCACACAACAGCTTGCACAAACCACTCTTCGTTCCGAAATCGGTAAGTTGATTTTGGATCAGACCTTCGCGGAAAGAGACGATATCAACTCCCACGTTGTGCGCGCTTTAGACGAGGCGACCGAACCTTGGGGAATCAAGGTAACCCGATACGAAATCAAAAACATTTCTCCTCCGAAAGAAATTCTTCACGAGATGGAAGAACAGGTAAAAGCCGAACGCGTAAAAAGAGCGGAAATTACGATCTCGGAAGGCGAAAAACTTTCCAGAATCAATCGTTCGGTCGGCGAGAAGGAAGAAGCGATCAACGTTTCCGAAGGAGAAAAGATGAAAAAGATCAACGAAGCCGAAGGTAAGGCTTTGGAGATCGAGTTGATCGCCGCGGCAAAGGCAAAAGGGATTCAGATGATCTCCGAAGCGATTTCTTTGGAAGGCGGCGGTGAAGCGGTCAATCTCCAAATCACGGAAGATTATCTCACCGGTCTCGGAGAAATTTTAAGCGTTTCCAAAACCACCATTCTCCCCGCGGAGCTCGCAAACATCGCCGGTGTGTTCGAAGGTCTTTCCAAAGTAACCGGAAAGTTACCGGAAATCAAAACTCCGAAAGAGAAGGAAGGTCAGTAAAATGGAAACATTCCAAACCACATTCGTAATGATATTCTGGACCTTGTTCGGAATCTACTTTGCATATAAACTCTATCGTTCCATTCGAATCGTTTCCGCACAGGATTGTATCGTCGTGGAAAAATTCGGAAAGTACAGCAGAACCTTACACGCTGGTCTTCATCTTCTTTGGCCCTTTATCGAAAAAGACGCCTACTATCACACGCTCAAGGAACAAGCGACTGACGTTCCTCCTCAGACCTGTATCACCAAGGACAACGTGAAGGTGGAGATGGACGGAATTCTTTATTTGAAAGTGCTCGATCCGCATAAGGCGAGTTATGGAATCAACGACTATCAATTCGCTTCTTCTCAATTAGCGCAAACAACGATGAGAGCGATCATCGGAACGATGGACTTGGATGTTACGTTTGAAACCAGAGACGCGATCAACAGTAAAATTCTCGAGGTATTGGACCAGGCCACCGAGCCTTGGGGAATCAAAGTGAATCGTTACGAGATCGTGAACATCACTCCCCCCAAATCCATCTTAGAGGCGATGGAAAAAGAAAAGAAGGCTCAGATTTCAAAGAAGGCCCAGATCTCTCTTTCCGAAGGGGATCGTGACGCGAGAATCAACCGTTCTCTCGGTTTTAAAGAAGAAGCGATCAACAAATCGCAAGGGGAAAAACAAAAAAGAATCAACGAAGCCGAAGGGGTCGCCAAGGAAGTGGAAGCGATCGCAACCGCTACCGCCAAAGGTATCGAACTTCTCGCAGGATCGATCAATACCAAAGGTGGAAAGGACGCGGTAAAACTGAGAATCGGTCAGAAATTCATCAAAGAATTTGAGAAGATCTCCGGTAAAAAAACGGAAATCGTTCTTCCTTTGAATCTCACGAACTTCCGTTCGATTTTGAAATCCGTTTTAGGAACTACGGATTCGAAGAATTAGATTTTGAATTGCTGAATTTTTCCCGCGCGTTTTGCCCAAAGGAGCGCGGGAAAATTCTAAAAACGACATTGAGGAATCAGCGAATTTTATAATATTCGAAATTTGTGGGAACTCATACACCCAGCGAGGACTCAAAAATTTTCCCGACAAACGTTGTGGGAACTCTTACAAAATCAAAGTCGACGACTTTGTTCCACGATCTCGGTGATCTGAATTCCGTAAAAGTCATCCATTGCCACGAGCTTTCCTCTTCCGACCAAACGACCATTGGCAAGAATATCCAAATCTTCACCGACGTTCTTATCCAATTCTACGACAATACCCTCGTTCAGACCGTTTACGTCTTTGATATACATGTTCGTTCTCCCAAGCTCAACGGTAAGAGCCAGGTTCACGTCCATGAGTAAGTTTAAGTTCGTAGATTGGGTCGGAGAAGATTGTCTGGAAGAAGGTCTTGGAGCCGACGGAGCCGGAGTGGAAGAAGGTCCAAGCGCCGCTGAAATATCCGCAAAGGAAGGTGCATCGGCTCCCCCGCCCCCACCGCCTGAAGG